>LXTH01000091.1 GCA_001643555.1 Nitrospirae bacterium SPGG5
CCATTGTTCATTTGTGGGCCACCTGGGCTATCAACAATATTACTCCTGTTCCCGAAGCGGCAGGGCTGGAATCTGCTGAGAATTGAGAGGAAGAGGGTTTCTAGGTTCAAAGGTGGTTGAAGGTAGGAGGGGAATTTTGTCCCCATTATTCTCTTACAGGGCCTAAGAAGAATTCTCGTTTCTGAGGGCAGCAAGCTGAGGGATCATTTCTTTCTCATAACAGCCGGGGCAAATCCCGTGACTAAACTTCACTTCGGAATGGTTCCCTATGTACTCTTCAACCTGCTGCCAATAATTCCCATCGTTTCGAATCTTTTTACAATACGAACAAATCGGCAACAGTCCTTGCAATTGTTTAATCTGACCGAGCGCCTGCTCTAATTCGTCCACGCGATGGGTGAGCTTTTCTTGAAGGTCGAGTACGCGAAATCCTACTCGCACCCGTGCTCGTAATTCTTCCGCATCAAACGGCTTGATCATGTAATCATCGGCCCCGGCTTCCAATCCTTTGACCACATCCTGGCATTCAGCTTTGGATGTCACAAGAATCAGATACCGAGTCCTTCCGTCATTGGCACCCTTCAGGTCACGGCATAATTGGACCCCATCCAAGCCGGGCATCATCCAATCCAGGATCGCCAGGCGTGGGGCATTGGGGTCTTGCAACACATCCCAAGCTTGCAGACCGTCTTTGGCTTCCACCACCTGATTCCCACCTCGGGCCAAGGCTGCCACCACTRTTCGGCGTGATATCGTGTCGTCCTCTGCAACCAGGACGCTTCTCAARGTCGGGACTTGCRCCCCMCAGTCTACTCCTTCTCCACTTTTACTCATGKGTGCAGTCTCTTTTTGAKTCTCWYCGAATTGGGATATATTGATGTCCCCAGATACAWGGGGYAGCGCTCAAGAACACGATACGGGAATTGGATCAGKTTGGGTTAAGACCTTCYGCACGGCTAGGAGCATGTCCCCGAGTTCAAACGGTTTGGGAAGCGTCCACCGTGCRCCCAATTTTTTGGTGAATTCCAGCGAGGTAAAGCCCAACGACCCAGTAAACCCAGACATGGTAATGAACTTAAGGGTCGGAAAATCCTGGACAAGTTCTCGGATCATGGTAATTCCGCTTTTTTCCGGCATCACCAGATCGCAAATAATCAAATCCGCGGGTCGCGATCGGAAGAGTTCGACTCCCTCGGCGCCATTGGCGGACTCGAGGACCGTGTGGCCCACCAATTCGAGGGCTTCGCGCAAAAACCCTCGAATTTGCCGGTCATCGTCTATGATGAGAATAGTGGCCATGTATCAACTAGTCCTCTTAATTGGCCATCTTAGGCCATGACTGGTGATCGAGCCGCCTCTTGAATGCTTGGGTACATGGGAATAATTTTTTGAAGGTTCGCAAGCTCAAACACTCTCTTCACATAGTCCTGAGGATTGGCAATACTGACCCGTGCATTTTTCAGTTTCAGATTCTGATGAGCGAGAGCCAATAATCCAAGGGCGGCGCTATCAACAAACGGCACATGTTGAAAATTCAAGATCACATGAGCCACAGGTCCCTCTTGGACCTTCCTCAACGAATCCGTGAAGACTTTCCGTCCCATAAATTCAAATCGTCCGGAAATATTCAGAACGGTAGCACCATCCAGGGATTCCTGTGTGACTGTCAATATAGAGTTTCCTCTCGAATTCAAAGCCTCAATGAACTTCGAAGATGGTGTTTGGTCCGCCGTGGCCAATTTTCACATCCCCTTTCTTACTAGTTCGGTTCTTTCCCTTTCTTTCTGAAGTACTTGTTCAGTATTTTTTGAGGTTTTGATAATTTTTCTGACCCCGCCCCACGATGGTTCACAGCACAGGGATCAAAAAAATGAGGGAAGCACCCAGAATGGATTTCAGAGGAGAGGAGGGAGCAAATACTCTCACCGAGTCAAAACAATGACAGGAGCGGAAAAGGGTTCGCGCAAGAATAACTTCCCCTGTTTGGGTGCTGAGACGCCTGTCTGGCAAGGCGCGAGGACGGCGCATACTCCTCTGTATGGAAATGACGAGCAACGCCGCCAGACGTGATGGATCGTCGCCCAAACATGGGAAGTTATTCTTGCGTGAGCCCTAAGGTTATTCAAGTTTGATATCAACCAGAAGTCCGATGGCTTTCCGAATGTTATCGGAGGATCCTAAGAGGGCCAAGACGTCTCCAACCTCCAGCCTGGACTTGTTTGAAGGATTGGATTGGGTCACCCCTGCCTTCATGAGTGCGATGACGGAGGCCCCTGTTCGTTGGCGAATCCCGAGTTCCCCCAAAGATTTCCCCAGAGCAGGTGAATCTTCATCAATTCGGCATGTTTCGACTTCGACGTCAACTAAGGTGCCCGCCCGCAGATGATGAGCCAATTCCGGGAGCTCGCCACGCCGTAACAGAGCATACCCTTCCCGACGAATCTGTTCAGCCTTTTCCAGGATCACCTGCTTGGGCAATTTGTAGGTTTGAAGCACCAACGTGGATATTTCGATGGAGGTTTCAAACTCCTCAGGAATAATTTCGTTGGCCCCGAGTTGCCGAAGCTCTTCCAATTCTTTCAAATACCTGGTGCGCACGACGATATGCACCGTCGGATTGAGCTCTCTTGCTAGTTGAACGATCCGCCTGGCTCCAAAGGGATCAGATGTGGCCACGACCAGAACCTTGGCATATTCGATTTGTACATGTCGGAGGACCGTGGGATTAGTGGCATCTCCGTATTGAATGGGGACCCCCGTTCCCAATTCCATCTGTACGACATCCCCACGAATCTCCAGAACCATATAGGGCAGCTCAAACTCTTCTAGAACTTTTGACAGATTTCTTCCATTGAGCCCAAATCCCACAATGATCACATGATCTTTCAGTTTGAGTTGAGAGGATTCGGTACGATGCGTGATTCGACCAGGAAACCATTGATGAAGGCGCTGAATGGCTTCGGTTCGACGAGCAAGTTTCGGAGCCCATTGAATGAAAAACGGAGTAATGATCATGGTGATCACGGAGACCGCGAGAAATACGTTATAGGTCTCCTGATAGAGAATGCCGACTTTGAGTCCCTCTTGCGCCAAAATAAAGGCAAACTCTCCCACTTGCGCTAAGCCAACCCCTGCGAGGACAGCCGAGCGAAGAGGGACCCCAGCCGCAAGCACCGCCCCAGCCCCCGTGACAAATTTTCCGATGAAGACCGTYGCGACCATCATCAGGATYAGGAAAGGATGTTCMAATAGCACACGAGGATCCATCAACATCCCAATCGASACGAAAAACAGGCTGTTAAARCTATCACGGAATGGCAGTACTTCYGCTAAGGCCTGATGGCTRTACTCCGATTCTGAGATTARCAGTCCSGCAATAAAYGCCCCCAAGGCRAGTGATAATCCCACGAGCGAGGTCAGCCACGCTGTYCCCAACSCCAACACYACGACCGTCAGMAGRAARAGTTCTCGGCTTCTGGTGCGMACGATGTGSGTCAGAAGCCAGGGAACAAAGAATCGAGCGGCAAYGACAACRGTWRTGACCAARGCRAGTGATTGAASGAGCGTCCAGAGAATCTGCCCCATACCTTCCATCCCTTCCTGTTCACTTAAGAAGGGGGTCATGAGCATCATAGGAACAACTGCCAGATCTTGGAAAATTAAAATTCCAATAGTGGAACGTCCATGCAGTGTGTCATTTTCCCTGCGTTCCGCAAGAGATTTGAGGACGATTGCCGTACTACTGAGCGAGAGGAGCATGCCCCAAAAAATCGCGGTCTTCATGGACAACCCAAAGCCCAACCCGCCCACCATGATCAACAACAGCACACCAAAGACTTGAGCAGGCCCGGCAATGAGTAGTACTGACTTTGAGGATTTGTGTTGGGCTAAGGAAAATTCCAGACCGATGGTAAATAACAGGAGAATCACGCCAACCTCAGCCAGGACTTGGACTTGCTCTCGATCTGAGATGAGGTTCAGGCCGTATGGGCCGACTAACGTCCCGGCGACCAGAAAGCCGGCAATAGAGGGCAAGTGGAGTTTCTGGAATAAAAACACCACGCCAACCGAAACCGTAAAAATAACAATGATATCTCGTAAGATGCTGCTGTCTTCCATGACAAGTCTGGGGAAAGGATAAGAATTTTGTCCGGTACTATACCTGACTCCCTACTTTGACAAAAGCAGAGATATCGCAGGCCAAATCCGAAACTCGAATATCGAAATCCGAAACAAACCTGAAATAAATCCGAAATCCGAATCTCGAAATCCGAAACACATTCAAATGACCAATACCAAAAATGCTCGAAACAGTCAGTACGGCTTTTTTGCGCCCAACTGCCGTTTCTAGGTTGAAACATTCGAGTTTATGATTTCGGATGTGTTTCGGATTTCGAGATTCGGATTTCGAATTTAAGACACGGAGTAGGGAGGTCACAACGAGGCTGACATATCACGAAACAACCATGGGGTTTCAGACATTCGTCGTTGTTCGTAGGCGGTGATGGCCGCTTCCTGTTTTAGGGTCAATCCGATCGCGTCGAGGCCTTCCATCAGACAATTCTTTCGAAATGGGTCGATTGAAAAGTGAAAAAGGAAGCCTGCAGGTGTGGCCACTGTTTGGTTGAGAAGGTCAATAGTCAGCTGCACGGTTTCTTCATTCGTCACCGCATCAAAAAGTTGCTGGATTTCTTCCGATTGAAGCGTGACAGGCAACATACCGTTTTGAAAACAGTTGTTATAAAAAATATCCGCAAAACTCGGAGCCAGAAGGGATCGAATACCATAATCCAACAGTGCCCAAGGAGCATGTTCCCGTGACGACCCGCATCCAAAGTTGTCACGCGTGAGCAGAATCGTGGCATTTTTATAACGAGACTGATTCATGAAGAAATCAGGATCCGGTGTACCGTCGGCCTGCATTTTCCAATCGACGAATAGGCCCGTTTTGAGTCCGGTCCGATGAATAGTCTTCAAATATTGCTTGGGAATAATTTGGTCGGTATCGACATTGACCCGGTCAAGCGAGGCAACAATGCCCGTCAAAGTGGTAAACGGTTCCATGGAATTCCTCAGTAATTAGGTATGTCCAAAGAGTGATGAGTCAGGAGAAAAATTCTTTCTTCACGCTTCATAAAAATGAGCCTGTCGAATAATTCAAAATTCTCAAAAGCGGGAGGGGCTGTTGAAAAAGGTCTCCAGCAAGGCCGCAGGGCCTTTGGCGCGCGGAGCGTACGCGCTCCGTACGTGAGCACG
>LXTH01000246.1 GCA_001643555.1 Nitrospirae bacterium SPGG5
CAAGTGGGCGATCCAAAACGGGATCTACGTGCGACGTATTTGCCCACGGTCGGAGCCACAGAACGGACTGGTCGAGCGCAAGCTAGCGATATGCAGCAGCGATGCGGCGACGTTACTGTCGTGGGCGGAATTACCTCGACCGTTGGCGTGATCACGGGTGCCGGTCCTTGCTGGCAATGTGCCCCACAACCGGACACGATCAACGGGCGTACGGCTAAAACCATCGCTACGGACTACGGTGCTGATCGGAACAATATGGACAAGGGTACGGTTGAGTAATTAGCGGTTGAGTCTGTCGTGGTTTGTAAAAAGGAGCGTGTCAACGTAAGGTGGGCACGCTCCTTTTCTTTGTAAAGCAGGTACCGGGAATAATCGTATAATTCTTTGGTGGGTTTTGAGGAACGGGACCGTTGAATAATTCAAAATTTTTTTCAATTCCTAACAACCTTTCCAACATTCTGCCGGTGGCAGGAGGAAAAAGGGGCTGTTGAAAAAGGCTGTCCAGCAAGGCCGCAGGGGATTTGGCGCCCGCAGCGTACATGGAGTACGTGAGGGCGAACGGCGCGAAGAGCGCCAAGTCTGTGAGCGCGAAGCTCGACAAAGCCCCGAGAACGCCGCTGGCGGCCTTTTTCACCAGGCCCCTCCCGGCAAAAACCCGAATTGACGTGGATGGTTGAGAAAGCGCACCATGCCTCATCACTGTCGTAACCACTTGATCTCGCCATGAATGTTCCTGCAGATGCACTTGCCATAAATCCACAGTGTCGTGTTACCACTGAGTTTGTAGGGCAGGGTCACCATAAACTGGTCATGGCAGATCATTTTTATCAGCATCCCGAGAAAGCGCTAGAACTGGCGCTGGGATTACCCTACACCGACCGGTTTGAGATCGTGGGCAACTTTCCTGGTGTTCGAGCCTCACTGAAGATCGATACGCAACCACTCTTTGAGAAAATCAGTGAACTGTGGGGAGTTCCCCTGTATAATTTTTTCGATGCCCAACCCGCCGTCTTCCAAGGAATCACGAACAATAATTTTAAGTTGAACATTGGGCAGCGGCAGCCTCACATCGACCAAGACATCACGGCCATGGTATATTTGAACCCGGTCGAATCATGTGTCGGAGGAACCGGCCTTTACCGACATCRCCCCACCGGACTCGAACGRGTCCCCATCGTGCCAGACCAAGACATCAGGGAACTTGCAGACCGGTTAGAACTGAGTGATGAATTTTKGGACAGTGMGGAGGGCTACSAGAATTTTCAAAACAGTATGATATTTAATCCGCTCTTTGCCAATAGGGACAACWCCTATATCAACGACGGAAACGAATACTGGGAATTACTCAAGCTCATKGAGATGAAACCCAATCGACTSATYATCTTCGACGGTCGGTGCTTTCATTCCCAACACATCACACCCGACCAGTATACCGAGGCCTTCCGAGTCAACCAGGTCGTCTATCTCAGCCAAAAGCCAAGGGGTTGAGAGGCAGGTTCACTCCCTGAACATCCTTCATTCTTGAGCTTTTTCAATTAACTTCCGTTCTTTTTGCTGATGGCGGAAGAACAAGAGAGTAAATCCGAAGCTCGAATATCGAAATCCGAAACAAATGAGAATGACCAAATTGAAAAATTCGAATTKARGATTTCGGATTTGTTTCGAAATTCGATATTCGYATTTCGAGTTTASGGAACGTATTTGGAATGACTATAGTGGGCACTCCCCGAACGGTTCGGCCAGTAGGTGACGCCAAACAAGTCTAGCAAACACTTCATAACCGGCCTTGTTGAAATGCAACCCATCACTGGCAAACTGAGAAGCTAATAGTTGGGTGGGTCCTTCTAGGGTTTCAGCGAATAAATCCAGGCACGGTATATTGAATGTCCGACATACCTCAGAAATCTGCTGGTTCAGGACGACTCGTTGATCGATGTGAGTTTGTACCCAAGGCGGAATCTTCCTTTCCGAATCTTTTTGCCCCATACCAGGTTCACCGCCATCCACACAGATCGATGGCACCGTCACACCCACCGGGTCAATACCTGCATCAATGGCCGAACGGTACATCAGTTGGAGATTTTCACAAATGTGCATAGGAGACACGCCCGAACCCAGATCATTGGTTCCGCCTAAAATCACCGTGACTTTCGGCCGAGCTGCCACGACATCTCGATGAAAACGCTTAACCATCTCGCTGGTGAGTTCTCCGCAAATTCCTGTAACCACGATCTTTGCACCAGCCCCCACCCATCGCTGGATAAATCCGCCATAGGGAGAATCGGCAGTCAGGCCAAAACCTCCCACCCCAGTTTGATACCCTGCGGTCAGGCTATCACCAAAACACACCAAAAATGGAGCCGTTGATTTCATTCCCATTCCATTCCTCTCGCTCGATCCACGGTGGAACACCAGCATGATCACGAAGCCAGCCTCACGTCAGCCTCCCTGATCCTGTATAATAGAGCATGGTCCAGCGTCAATGAGGTTGTTTGAGACAACCTTGACAGCACCACATTCTAGTGAATACCTTCAGGGGTCAATACGGTTCTCTGCTAGATGCACCATGCCTCAGGTGTGAGACCAACCCTACCAATTGGGATACCCAACGTTAATTTATCAGATTGAAGAAGGAGGCCTTTGCCATGCAAGGAGTAAGTGATGTGATTGCCACCAAAACTAGCACCCGGACAGGCGCGCTATGCCTGACCTTGTTATTGATCAGCCTATGGTGTGGCCTCCCACAGACGGTTGCCGCGAAAGACTTTAGGGTTGGGGTTGTGGACTCGCAAGCCGTGATGGAAAAGTCCAAAGCTGGAAAACGCTCCTTTGCGACCCTGCAAGAACATATGGCCATTCGACAAAAACTCATAGCGTCAGACGAGGAAGAGATCAGAAACCTCCAGGGGGAATTCCAGAATGCGAAGGGGCTCAGTGAAAAAGATATGCAGGCCAAGCAAGGTCTCTTTCAACGAAAGGTGCAGGAATTCCAAAGGCGTACTCAGGAGTTTACACAAGAACTTGCACAAAAAGAGCAGGCCATGTTCATAGAGTATATGGGCAAGATTGCAAAAGCGACCCAGGCCGTTGCCGATCGCCATGGGTTCACTCTTGTGATCGAGAAAGGCCGGAAAGACAGATTACCGATCGTGCTCTATAGTCGAAAGGGACTCGATATCACGAACGAAGTCATCAAAGAATTTAACAAGAAATTTCCGTAGGGACCAAGTTCAATGTTCATTACCTAGATTTCAGACAATCTGACTTCTCCGTCACGCACTCAACTATGAAGAATCAGGGCCTGGCTCAATGGGTAAACCTGCCTGACGCCAGGCCTTGATTCCACCGGCCATTGAAGCGACTTGTGTGTACCCCATTTCCATAAGGCTCACTGCAGCCAACACGGACCGGTACCCTCCGCCGCAATACAACACGATTTCAGCATCTTTATCGGGAATCAGTTTTTCGATATCGCGTTCCAGAATTCCACGTCCAAGATGCACCGCCCCTTGARCATACCCCGAAGCAAATTCGTGGTCTTCCCGSACATCAAGAAKATGAAATGGYTCGSKACGCTCGAMYCGAGCGTTTACCTCATGCACGCTGCATTCACGAACACGCGCACGAACGTGCTCAACCAATCGTTCAAATCCTGAATGATGAACCATGGTTCAATCTCCTTGAACTTAGGACCCTGTCACAGATTAGACGAATTTACTGCGGATGCGCTGGATGTGGCCAGATCTTCCGACCCTTTTCTTTGAACCTAGAAACAGCAGTTGGATCACAAAAGTCCGCACAAGCTCTTAGGACCTGCGAGAAAATAACTTGATCAATCTCGCATCCAATCTTCGGGCCATCTTGGAACCTAGTAACAGCAGTTGGATCACAAAAGTCCGCGCAAGCTCTTGGCGCACCTGGCAAAATACAAAAATGTCTTATCACCACCGAGGTGACCACGACTTTTTGTATTTCACCATGCACCCCAATGTCTTACACGGCTTTTTTGCGCCCAACTGCTGTTTCTAGGTTGAACGCGCCTCAATCGAAAAACCCTCGACATAGCCATGCTATGCCTCGGCTTTTTCTCAATCGTTACGTCCAAATCCGACCCAAATCTGGGCACGATTTTGTCCAAGTTATTTTTTAACAGCCTCACAGTTAGTGCGGATCTAATGAGTTTATTGCCCTTCACTGAAAACCAGACTCAAGGAAGCATCGTGAGGCCCGATAAACCAAGAGTAGGGTCGTAATCTCATGTGAGGCCAGATACACCTTTTTAAGGCAATTGAGGAGAAATGAAATTGAGGAAACGGACAACCACATGCTCCCTGCTGAAATTGGGGACGTTCACGCTCCTTCTTGTGACAGCCGGATTCGCCACTCTGCCGGGATGCTCCACCTCAGGAGAACCGCGTTTCGAAGCCCCTCCGACTCTTGCAGAACATGAGGGACCCTCCAAGCAGCAAACTTCTGTCCTTGTAAATCACAAACAATCAACCCTGTACCAGCACATGTTGATGCAAGGTAATTATTCCGATGCGGCGATTTTGAAAAGTTTTCAGCATATTCAGCCCCTACAAGCTCACCCATCTTCTCTGTTCACCGATATTTCGGCTCCCTTGATCGGCCAAGCCTCGACCACAAACACGCGGAACCCATCACGTACCCAAGGACTAATCCCCCAGTTAAGCGCGAACTGGCATGCCCGTGTTGGATGGATGTTAGTGTTGGATGGAAATTATCGAGGTGCTGAAGCCGCGTATCGGCAGGCTCTCAGGAAGAACCCCAAGTCGGCCAATGCCAACTTAGGACTTGGGATGGCGTTGAATCTTCAAGGTGATCGTCAGAATGCGATTTCAGCTTATGAAAAGGCCATTGCCATTCAGCCTAATTATGCAGCAGCTCTGGTGCACCTGGGCTATGCGTACACCGAAGGGGATACCAAAGGTCAGAATATCGCAAAGGCACGCACACTTTTTAAACAAGCCTCAGAGCTGGGAGACCCCTTTGCTATGCTGGCCTTGCTGGACATACAGACACGAAAACCATCCGCCTAATACACTAGGGCACCTCTAAAAACCGTCCTTTTCCGTGATGGCGGCGTCAGCCGCGTGCTCAAATCCTCATGTATTCGCCCATACACTCCGGTTTTCCGCGCGCGGCTTCCTTGCCCTCACAAAAAATGCCTGGATTTTAGAGGTGCCCACTAAGTTCAAAATAATCTGGTCTAAAAACAGTTGCCCTTCTCGTGTCCTGCACCAAGAATTTTTCCCCAGCT
>LXTH01000014.1 GCA_001643555.1 Nitrospirae bacterium SPGG5
GTTGCCGGTGAGCAGACGGTGGTTCAGCTTCCGGAACTGGATGTGGCGTTTGACATCGGTTTGTGCCCTCGCATGGCCCTTTCCTCCCCATACGTCGCCATCAGCCACGGACACATGGATCACGTGGCCGGCTTGCCTTACTACTTCAGTCAGCGAATGTTCCAGCGAATGGGGATGGGCAAGTGCATCTGCCATCCCGAGTTGGCGATAGCCATCAACACCATGATGCATTCCTGGGTAGATCTGGAAATAAAGCTGGCTTTGAGGCATCAACGAAAATAGACAGAATGGAATACGGATTGGCGTGGAATAAGTTGACGGAAACTGGTGGCGTTGTTGTAGGTAGAGAGATCCGTATATCTATTGAGTTAGAACTTAACAAGCAATAAATCGATTCTGGCTTATCTTCTCGCATTGCTTCATTGAGTTGCACTTGGTGCTCTATTACATCTCTATCCGATTCGGAAACATCGGCACCTGCCTCCATCAAAGCATACGCAACTTCCCAAAGCTTTTTCTTCATAGCCAAATCAACGGSACGCTTCTTTTTTCKATYMACGCTTCTTTGGATAAGAACGAAGATGTGAAGGAGTTCCCTCCAAGTCGCAGGCTTTGATTAAGGGGTCGCGCTCGAATAACTTCCCCTGTTTGGGTGCTGAGATGCCTGTCTGGCAAAGTACGAGGACTGCGCATACTCCTCCCCGTACGGAAAGGACGAGCAACGCCGCCGGACAGGATGGATCGACGCCCAAACAGGGGAAGTTATTCTAGCGCGACCCCTAAGAGCCGAAGCTCTTGGGAACGGAGCTGTCGATACTGACCTGAAAGCAAGTTATCGATACGTATCGGACCGATCGCCATTCGAATAATTCGGAGAGCAGGATGACCGACGGCCGCGGTCATCCGCCGGACCTGTCGATTCATCCCTTCAGCAATTGAAATCTCCAACCAGGCAGTTGGAACCGATTTGCGAAATCGAATGGGAACGGGACGTTCCCATAACGAAGGGGCGTGATCCAACAGATGAACCCTCGCTGGCCGAGTCTTCCGTCCGCCAATAACCACTCCTGTGCGAAGTTTTGCTAAACTGTGTTTACCGGGAATGCGTTCAACTTGCACGACATAGGTTTTAAACAATTTAAACTTGGGGTTAGTTAAACGATGCGCTAATGACCCATCGGTAGTGAGCAGAAGCAATCCCTCGCTGTCGAAATCAAGTCGTCCCGCCGCATACACATCGGGAACGGAAATATAATCCGACAGTGTGGGACGCTGTGATGTATCCGTAAAACAAGACAGCACGCCATACGGTTTATTGAAGATCAGGGTGTGACCAGGATGTATTTTCACATTTCTCACCACTTCGTCATTTTATCATCATTATTTCAGTCCACCCATTCACCATATAATTAATCAGTTGCCCAGTTTATAATTTTCTGTTAACGTACGGAGCAATTCGGGTTAATTACTCACGCACTACCACTAAACATCGAATCAATAGGGGAGTTATCAATGGCATGGGAACCAAAAGATCCGTGGGGGAAACAAGGTGGCTCAGACCCTCTGGATGACGTCCTCAAAAAAGCCCAAGAACAATGGAAGCGGCTGATGCCGTCGAGTGGGATGAAGACCATCATCTTGATTGTCGTGGGCATTTTCGCACTCACCCAAGCCTTCTACAAAGTCGAACCCGATGAAGAAGGTCTCGTGAAACGGTTTGGCGACGTGGTTCGAACCGTTGGACCTGGCCCCCATTTCAAAATTCCGATCCTTGAAAGCGTGGATACGCCTAAGGTTGAAAAATTGCACCGGATCGAAGTCGGGTTTCGCACCAATGCTCGAGGCCGGTCACAGATGGTCCCGCAAGAAGCGCACATGTTAACGGGGGATATGAATATTCTGGTCGTTGAATTTATCGTGCAATACAAAATCAGCAATGCCAGAGAGTTTCTGTATAATGTTGCGGGCATTGAAGAGACGATCCGAAAAGCCGCGGAAGCCTCCATGCGGGAAATCGTCGGCAAAAACAAGATCGATGAAGTGTTAACTGTGGGCAAAGCCGAGATTCAAATGAAAACCCAAGCCCTTCTGCAGGGAATACTCGACCAATATAAAGGTGGAGTACAGATTTCCACCGTCCAATTATTGGATGTAAACCCCCCACAGAAAGTAGCGAAATACTTTAAAGATGTCGCCAGTGCGAAAGAGGAGAGAGAGCAGCTCATCAACCAAGCCCATGGCTATCGAAATGACCTCATTCCCAAAGCCAAAGGGCAAGCCGCACAAGATATTAATGAAGCCAAAGGGTTTGCCAAGTCCAGAATCGCTCGGGCAGAAGGTGAAGCGAATCACTTTTTGCAAACACTGAAAGAATACAAAAAAGGCAAAAACGTCATTGCCACGCGGGTGTATATCGAAACCATGGAACAAGTGCTCTCGAACGTCGATAAAATTATTCTCGATTCTAACGCAGCAGGCAATGTCATCCCCTATCTCCCATTAGACCGAATGAAAAGGCAGGCGACACCATAATGAAACAAAATCTGATCCTCGGCATTTTAGGTGTATTCGTTCTACTCCTTATGTTGGGGGTGTCCCCGTTCTTTATTGTTGATCTTACGCAAACGGCCATCGTCGTTCAGCTTGGTGAACCCAAGCGGACCATCACAGAACCCGGCTTAAAGTTCAAGATTCCCTTCGTGCAAGAAGTCACCTATTTTGACAAACGACTCCTGGATTACGACGTCCCCGCTCGCGAGGTCATTACCAAAGACAAAAAGACCATCCTGATCGACAATTACGCCAAATGGAAAATCGTCGATCCGCTTCAAGTATACAAATCATTCCAAACCCAACGGGGAGCGCTTCAACGATTGGACGATATCGTCTATTCCGAGCTTCGCGTGGAGCTGGGTGGTCATGAACTCCACGAAATTGTCTCTGCCAACCGGTTGGTGATCATGGCCAAGGTAGCACAACGAGCCAACGAAATAGCCAACAAATATGGCTTGGAAATCCTGGATGTCCGAATCAAACGCGCGGACCTGCCTGAGCAAAATGCCAAGGCCGTGTTTGATCGCATGCAAGCCGAACGTGAACGGATCGCCAAACAGTACAAAGCCGAAGGCGCGGAAGAAGCGCAGAAAATTCGATCGGAAGCCGAAAAGGATCGCGCAATTCTTTTAGCCGATGCCTACAAAATATCCCAAGAAATTCGCGGTTCAGGCGAGGCCAAAGCCTTCAAAATTTACGCCGATGCCTATCGGCAAGATCCCAAATTTTTTGAATTTATTCGGACCATGGAAGCCTACACTAAAGTCTTCGCCACAAACACCACCATGGTGCTCAGTCCCGATTCCGAGTTTTTGCGATACCTGAAAAAACGCTAATCGCCTCATTTTAGATTTCGACCTTCCTCCTCTTCCTTGCTTCATTGTCTCTTGCCGCGTTACAACAACAGCATGGCAAACCAAGAACATCTTGACCTGGTTCTGCAAGGGCTTGAGGCGTGGAATAAGTTCCGGCGAACGCAGCCCGACGTCCACCCGGACCTCAGCGGTGCCGACCTATCAGGGTATGACTTTACGCGAATGGATTTTACGAAAACGAATTTTACCGGTGCGGATCTATCCGATGCCTACTTGCTTCGAGCCAATTTCGAAGAAGCCAACTTGACGGAAGCCAATCTCACAGAGGCGGATATTCTTGATGCGAATCTCATCAAAGCCGTGCTCACCAGAGCCACGATGGTGATGACCGACCTCAGTGGAACCGGCATGGTTCGTGCGGACCTCACAGGAGCTGACCTCTCGAAAGCCAACCTYACACGAACCGCCTTACCATGGGGAATACTGCGGGGATGCACACTCGTCGAAACCAATTTAAAWTTGGCYGACCTCCGCGAAGCCGACCTCACAGATGCCGACCTTTCTCAAGCCAATCTCCAAGACGCGTCGCTCACAGGCACCATATTCAAAGGAGCCAATCTCCAAACCACCAAAAACATTTCCCTGGAACTCTTAGGCAAAGCCAACACCCTTCACAACGCCCAACTCGATTCAGAGATTAAAAAAGAAATCGAGAGAAGCTATTCTCACCTTCTGAAGGAAGTTTAGCCTCCCAACTTCATTTCTATAAAAATGGAATCTATTAGTTTTTATGGGTCTTCTCCCAAGTGAGTGGGTAAATTGGGGCGAGTAATTTCCTGAAAGGCTTGCTGGAGACGAGGTTGGTGGGTTTTTCTACCGTGGGAAAAGTGGCCAGGCTTTCTTGAGGCTTCACCCTGATCATCCCTCCCCTTTGTAAGGGGAGGCGAGGTGGGGTAGAGCCCGTGGCAAGGAGCGAGCTGCMGCCATGCTGAAAGCCCGGACCGGATTCGACAGCAGGCTGCTGACGTGGTCACGAATCGGGATGGGGTGCTTCAAGAGTGACCTGAGCGGCTGTCGTGGCCCTCTACCTCCCCTCCCCCTCCTTACAAAGGAGGGGAGTKAWWAWCCCNNSAGNAAKTNNWRYYYWSRMRMTKTSSMRWWGANCCAAATTTTYTTNACAATTTKAATTGCTAMAYCCASMASGTGTAAKRYCWCATGTCAAAAATTGAAACAGTGGTACTTCCGCAGGTTGGCACGATTCAGCTTGTYATTCAATCAAAACGACATATTCGCTCGCAGGAGAAGTTTGGCGGCCTTGATGCCGAATCGAATGAATGGTTTTATTGGAATCGCCTGTGGGCCTCGGAGGTCGCGTTATCGGAATATCTCATCCAAGAATTCTTTTCGGATACACTACACGGGAAAACAATTTTAGAGTTGGGATGTGGAACCGGTCTTGCGGGGATGGTCTGCGGTAAATTAGGGGGGGTGCCGACATTTTCAGACAAAGTGCCGATGGTCATGGATTCGATCCAAGACGCGTGTCGGCTCAATGCCATCCCTAATTATCATACGTGCATTTTGGATTGGGCCAAGATTTCTAAACCCCTCGATCGTTATGATCTGGTTTTGGGCAGCGAAATTTTTTATGACAACGAGTTTCTTGAGGATATTTGTAGGTTATTGGTGGAGGTCTTGCCGACTGGTGGAATTGGGTTGTTTTGCGATCCCAATCGGCTGGGAGTGGAAGCCGTTGAATCTTGCTTTGCTTCCCAATTTCAATTGACTCTGAGGAACCTTGACGTGGAGTGGCCCCGACCGCCGGCAAAACAGACAACGACGAAAACCGTGT
>LXTH01000041.1 GCA_001643555.1 Nitrospirae bacterium SPGG5
TATCCATATAAAATATTAAAACTCCTATCTCTAATTTTCATTTTTAAAAGAAGAATAGTAGTCATAGGAATAGTCATAGGGCATGTGGATAATGGGAAAAACGCGTTTTCCCATACGAATATTGGGTATTCACGTTCATGATCATGGGTATAGGGCCGCGTATAGGCTGAAGAATAGATGTTGATAGATAATTGGGTACCTTGGGTCTAAAAAATAAATGGCTGGAATAATTATTGGGAAAAGTCTATACGTGGATAACTTATCCACATCTGTGTATAAACCTGTGAATAACAGTTAAGGAGAAGATTTGTAGTGAAAGGGTCTAAGATTTGGGACCGTGCCTTAGGTTTTATTGAGTCACGGATGGGGAAGGATGTTATCGAAACCTGGTTTCGCCAAACTTGTTTGGGTGAAATTAATGGATCAAATGCAACCATTATTGTTCCCAACAAGTTTTTTGGAGAGTGGTTAGGAAGAAACTACCGGACTCTGATTGGGGAAGCTATTCACTCCGCCCAAGGAAAAGAGGGGGAGGGACAAGTCAAAATCCTGTTTGTCGTGGGTGATGAGAACAATCCCAGCGATATTCAACCTCCAGCTTTAGGCTCTCAACCCACAATCCAAGGGAGGACACCCAGACGGCAACTTCCCAATCCAAAGTATACATTTGACAACTTTGTTGTGGGCGCCAGTAATCAATTTGCCCATGCTGCGAGTCTGGCGGTCGCGGAAGCGCCGGCAAGGGCGTATAACCCTTTCTTCATTTATGGTGGGGTTGGCCTGGGGAAAACGCATCTCCTCAACTCAATAGGTAATTTTGTGATGGAGAAGACTAACCTCCGTATTGCCTATGTCACCACGGAACAATTCACAAACGAAGTCATTAACTCCATTCGATACGATAAAATGATTGACCTGAGACGGCGATACCGAAATGTCGATATGCTGTTGATCGACGATATCCAATTTTTAGCGGGTAAGGAGCGAACCCAAGAAGAATTCTTTCACACGTTTAATACGCTGTATGAAGACAGAAAACAAATTGTGCTATCGAGTGATCGGTTTCCCAAAGAAATGCCCTCTATGGAAGAACGCCTTCGTTCGCGATTTGAGTGGGGTCTCATTGCCGACCTTCAACCGCCAGATCTGGAAACACGCATCGCCATTCTCAGAAAGAAGTCAGAAGACGAAGGCATCGCCATTGGGGATGAAGTAATCCAACTAGTGGCTGAAAATCTCAAAAGTAATATTCGTGAGTTAGAAGGAGCCCTAATTCGGTTGGGGGCGTATGCTACCCTTACTGGAAAAATTATCACGACCGAAATGGCCAAGACTATTTTACGAGATCTATTGGGCCATAAAAGAAAGTTTATTACCCTGGAGGATGTACAAGAAGTGGTGGCCAGTCGGTTTAATGTAAAAATTTCAGATTTAAAATCCAAGAGGCGCACCAAAACCCTCGTACATCCCAGGCAGATCGCCATGTTTCTCTCCCGTGAACTTACAGCATCATCATTTCCCGAAATAGGCCGTGAGTTTGGAGGAAAGGATCATACAACGATCATCCACGCTTGTCGGCAAATTGAGAAAGCCCTCGATAACGACACCGCGTTGCGGACGACACTCGAAAGCCTAAAAGATGAGATCAGTAAAGCTTAAGGACCTGAGAGAAAATACCTTGGACCCCTCGCATCCAATCTTCGGGCTATCGTTTGAACGGGCCTCAATCGAAAAACCCTCAATATAGCTGTGCTATGTCTTGGATTTTTCTCAATCGTTCCGTCCAAATCCGACCCAAATCTCGGCGCGAGATTGTCCAAGGTATTTTCTCCCAGGTCCTACCGGGTATCAGCACGAACTTAGAAGAAAAGCGGGTGGTTGTTTAGTTTAACCACCTGTTATCAGAAGGGAGCTCTGTTATGCGTGTTACCATTGCGCGCGATGAACTTCTCACCGCCCTCCATCGAGTCCAAGGAGTGGTGGAAAAACGAAATACGATGCCAAGTTTGGCGAACGTGTTGTTAGAAGCCAAAACCGGGGGTCTTGATATCCTTGCCACCGATCTCGAACTCGGGATGCGTGGTTTGTATAAAGCCAAAGTCGAAGAGCTTGGTTCAGTGACTTTTTCAGCCCGAAAATTGTATGAAATCCTCAAAGAAATCAAAGAACCAGAAATTTCGTTAAGCGTGACCGATCATAGTTTGGTCACCATTCGTGCTGGGCGAAGTCAATTTAAAGTCGTGGGGTTACCAAGTAAAGATTTTCCACCGTTGCCAGCCATTGAACGGGAAGGGTTAATCCCGCTTCCGGGCGCCAGTTTACTGCAGCTCATTAAGAAAACGTTGTTTGCCGTGGGTGATAACGATACCCGATATGTCCTGAATGGACTCTTGATCACCCTACTGTCAATCGACGGAAAACCCACGATTCGACTGGTAGGTACCGATGGCCATCGATTGGCTGTAGCTGAGCAGGAACTGAAAGTTGGAAAGGATACTGTTTTTCCTGAAGATACGAAGGTTATCATTCCCAAAAAGGCTGCCCAGGAAATCCGTCGTTTGTTAGAAGAAGGCGGTGACGAACCCATGATCGGGTTTACCAAAAACATGCTCATTTTTCGCAAGAGTGGGCTGGTGCTGACCTCGCGTTTAATGGAAGGAAATTATCCCAATTACCAACAGGTGGTGCCCAAAGAATCTTCAAAGAAAGTCACGGTCAAGCGTGAAGACTTTGAAGGAGCTTTGCGACGAGTGTCCGTTCTCTCACGGGATAAAACCTATGCAGTCAAGGTCACATTTGCTTCCGATCATATCACCTTATTTTCGAGCCATCCGGATATGGGAGAAGCGAATGAGGACATTCCCGCTCAATTCAATGGGGAGGAATTTTCCGCAGGGTTCAATGCCCGCTATTTGCTTGAGGTGTTAACCATCATGGATGGAGAAACCATTGAATTGCAGATGGATGCCCCGTTGAGTCCGTGTTTGCTTAAAGAGCTGAACAATCAGAAACAATTTAAAGCCGTCGTCATGCCAGTCAAAGTATAAAGGTTCAACACTCAAGGATGTTGCCAGACGAAATAAATCCCCAAGGCCTTCCGGCCGATACACCAGTTCCACCGCCGACGGACTCAGCCACGAACATGGAAGCCCAAACCGAACCAAGCGACTATGGTGCCGAACAGATTCGTGTGCTCGAAGGCCTGGAAGCCGTCCAGAAACGGCCAGCCATGTACATCGGAAGTACGGGAGTCGATGGTCTCCATCACCTCGTGTATGAGGTCGTCGACAATAGCGTAGACGAACACATGGCGGGCTTTGGTAAATCGATCGAAGTCTCACTTGAAATCGATGGAAGCGTTACCGTGGTGGATAATGGACGCGGCATTCCCACCGGCATCCACCCCATTCAAAATAAATCAGCGGCAGAGGTGGCCCTCACCATGCTGCATGCCGGAGGAAAATTCGAACAAGGGGCCTACACGGTATCAGGCGGGCTGCATGGTGTCGGTATCTCGGTCGTCAATGCTCTCTCCGAATGGCTTGAACTAGAGATCTGGCAGGATGGGCAAGTGTTTACCCAAGAGTACGAACGGGGGAAGCCAAAGGCTCCTTTAGCCATGACGGGTGTCACCAAAAAGCGTGGCACGAAAATTACTTTTAAACCTGATGGGGAAATCTTCGAAACCCTTGAGTGTAGTTTTGACGTCTTAGCCCAGAGGTTTCGCGAATTGGCCTTTCTGAATAAAGGGCTCTCAATAGCGCTCTCTGACCATAGAAAACAAAAAGAACAAGTCTTTTGCTACGAGGGTGGAATCGTTTCCTTTGTCGAACATTTAAATGAAGCCAAATCCCCCCTCCACAAACCGATTTTCATTTCCGTCAAGAAGACGGATGTGATCTTAGAAGTCGCGCTGCAGTACAACGACAGTTATACGGAAAATCTTTTCTCCTTTGCCAACAACATCAATACGCGAGAAGGCGGAACCCACCTGATCGGCTTCAAGGCCGCGTTGACACGAACGATCAATAATTACGCCAACGCCAACGACTTGATAAAGAAAGACATGGAGTCGCTCACGGGGGATGATGTACGGGAAGGGATAACAGCTGTCGTTAGTGTCAAAGTGCGGTATCCACAGTTTGAAGGACAAACCAAAGCCAAGCTCGGGAACAGTGAAGTCAAGGGCATTGTCGAGGTGGCCATCAACGAAGGACTGGGAATTTATTTCGAAGAAAATCCATCCGTCGCAAAAAAAATTATCGGGAAATCGGTGGATGCGGCTAGAGCACGAGAAGCCGCGCGGAAGGCGAAAGACCTGATTCGTCGGAAGAGCGCGTTGGATGGAGGATCACTTCCCGGGAAACTGGCAGACTGTTCAGAAAAGGATCCCGCGAAAAGTGAACTATATCTCGTTGAGGGTGATTCGGCTGGTGGTTCTGCCAAGCAAGGACGGGATCGTCGGTTTCAAGCCATCCTGCCCCTTAAAGGGAAAATCCTCAATGTCGAAAAAGCGCGGTTCGACAAAATGTTGTCGAGCGAGGAAATCCGCACGCTGATCTTAGCACTCGGAACCGGGATCGGTCGCAAACGTGAGGATTCAGAGAAGGGGAAGGACGACAAAGAGGCCTTTGATATTAACCGGACTCGGTATCACAAAATCATCCTCATGACCGACGCGGATGTCGATGGTAGTCACATCCGAACCCTGCTGCTCACATTTTTGTTTCGTCAAATGCATGAATTGTTTCTTCAGGGCTATATTTACATAGCGCAGCCTCCGTTGTTTAAGGTGAAAAAAGGCAAGGCGGAGCGCTACCTCAAAGACGAGCATGCACTCAATGAATATTTAGCCGAGCAAGCGGTGGGTGAAGTCGAAGTCTTCGTGAAGGCCGAAGATGCCTTTGTCAAAGGACAAACCCTGCTACCTATTCTGAATCGGCTGATCGAATTCGAGGGTTTGTTAGCACGCTTCGCCAAAAAGCAGCGAGAGCTGGGATTCTTGCGGGTGTTTGTCGATGAACCCACATTGGGACGGGATTTATTAAAAAACCAGACAGCGGTTCAGGAACTCATCATCAGAGCCAAAGAACGCCTCAAGCTGGTGTATCCGAACGCTCCTATCAGCGTAAACCTGCTTGAAGATGAAGAACATCAATCTAATAAAATCGCCTGCCGTGTGCAATTCAACGGGCAGGTCTCCACGCTAACAG
>LXTH01000086.1 GCA_001643555.1 Nitrospirae bacterium SPGG5
TCGGCCAGCTTGAGAAGAAAGCTCGTGATCAGATCCTGGACGATATGGATCTTGAACGTGAGCGGGGGATTACCATAAAAGCTCATGCGGTGACTACCACCTATAAAGCCCATGATGGGCATACTTACCAATTGAACCTCATTGATACGCCTGGCCATGTGGACTTCACCTATGAGGTATCCCGAAGCCTTGCTGCTTGCGAAGGCGCGCTGCTTCTTGTTGATGCCACTCAAGGTGTCGAAGCCCAAACTATTGCCAATGCCTATTTGGCCATYGGCAGTRACCTCGTGATCCTTCCCGTGATWAACAAGATCGATYTGGCCAGTGCCGATATCGAAGGSGTRAAACAACAAATCGYGGATGTGTTGGGTCTCGATGTGGAAGMATCCTTGATGGTCAGTGCCAARCGAGGGATTGGCATTGATGAACTMTTGAATGCGGTGGTCGAGCGGGTTCCGCCYCCTACAGGAACGCTTACCRATCCRCTGAAAGCGCTCATTKTTGAYTCATGGTTCGATARYTAYCAAGGTGCCATTGTGCTGGTTCGGATTTTTGATGGGGTGGTYRAGCCCGGCATGAAGATYCWKCTCTTRTCGAATAAACGAAYCTTTGARGTATCMGAAGTTGGCATTTTKKSTCCGAAACGCACCAAAACRAARAAGCTYCAAGCYGGMSARGTCGGRTATSTAATTGCCGGCATGAAAGAGGTTTCGGATACAAAAATCGGGGATACGTTGACGGATGCGAGTCGTCCCACAGATACGCCATTGCCTGGCTATCGCGATGTCAAGCCCCTGGTGTTTTGTGGTTTGTACACCACCGATAATGCCGACTATGAGGATCTTCGTGATTCACTCGAAAAACTTCGTCTCAATGACACGTCTTTTATTTATGAGCCTGAAACCTCATTAGCCTTGGGGTTTGGTTTTCGATGCGGATTTCTCGAGCTGCTTCACATGGAAATTATCCGTGAACGATTGTTTCGGGAATATGGGCTGGAATTAATCAGCACGGCGCCGACGGTCATTTATCGGGTCAAGACGGTAAAAGGAGAGCTCCTCACTATTGATAATCCCTCAAAATTTCCCGAACCAGAGCAAATCGAAACCATGGAAGAACCCTTTATCCAAGCCACGATCATTGCGCCGGAACGGTATGCCGGAAGTATCATGTCCTTGTGTCAGGAACGTCGAGGTACCCAGGTCAGCATGCAATATTTGGATACCACTCGCATCATACTGGTCTATGAACTTCCACTCAATGAAATGGTTCTTGATTTTTATGACAAATTGAAATCGCGCACCCAAGGCTATGCSTCTCTCGATTATGAATTGTCCGACTATCGGGCCGCCGATTTGGTCAAGCTCGATCTGCTCCTGAATGGAGAAAATATTGATGCGCTTTCGTTTATCACCCATAAAGATAAAGCCCTGCATCGAGGACGTCAATTGGCCGAAAAGATGAAGGAATACATYCCGAAACAGATGTTCGAGATTGTCATTCAAGCGGCCATTGGCAAACGGGTCCTTGCCCGCGAGACGATTTCCGCCATAAAAAAGAACGTCACCGCCAAATGTTATGGTGGCGATATCACGCGGAAAAGAAAATTGTGGGAGAAGCAAAAAGAAGGCAAAAAGCGCATGAAACAAATAGGGCGAGTGGAAGTTCCRCARGAAGCCTTYTTAGCGCTCCTCAAAGTGAAGGATGAATAAACATGGCGTATAATTCGAATCCGCTTGATGGAACGGAGCCTTCATCCACCGATCAGACTGCGTCGGTTGAGCCTTCACCACAAGAAGAAAAACGCAAAGTGGACTCTTCAACCAAGAAGTCCATTTGGCGAGAATATACCGAGGCCATTATCATCGCGATGATTTTGGCCTTTACCATTCGAGTGTTTTTCGTTCAAGCGTTTAAGATTCCATCCGGGTCCATGATTCCCAGTTTGCAAATCGGGGACCATATTTTAGTCAATAAAATGGCCTATGGCATTCAGTTGCCACAAGACTGTGAATTCGACATTTCGTTTCCCCCCATGACCTGTTATTCCACGAATTTACTCATTGAGTTTGATAACCCGGATCGCGGTGATGTGATTGTGTTTCGGTATCCAGAAGACGAAGAAAAAGATTTCATTAAACGAATCGTGGGTGTGCCTGGCGATATCATCAAAATACGGAACAAGGTCATCTATGTGAATGGGAAACAACTTGACGATCAAGCCTGGACCCAGCGGATTGATCCGGGGATTCTCGATGGCCGGATTACGCCACGCGACAATCTTGATCCTATTACCATTCCGCCCGACTCGTATCTCGTGATGGGCGATAATCGGGATCAAAGCCTGGACAGCCGGTTTTGGGGCTATGTGCAAAAACACAAAATTGTATAATAATATATTG
Organism: Nitrospirae bacterium SPGG5; assembly: GCA_001643555.1. Next base: position 2,403 of record LXTH01000086.1, read on the forward strand.
TCACTGGGGGGAAAGGCCGAAGTGTGTGGCGTGATTGGCCAAGATGAAAGCGGGCAATCTTTATTAAGGGAGTTAGGGTTTCGACGTCAGCGACATCCTGGGATCATTGTCGATGCCTCCCGTCCTACCACGCGAAAGGCACGTATTATCGCACACAGTCAGCAAGTTGTTCGATACGATGTCGAACAGCGGGAGGACATCTCACCTCAGGCGACTCGACGGATTGTGAAACATGTTGAATCCCGTTTGGGTTCGATTTCCTGCATGGTAATTTCCGATTACGCCAAAGGGGTCATTACTCCATCGTTGATGGCGCAAGTGGGTCGGTTGGCACGAAGCCGAAATATTCCCATCATTATTGACCCGAAAGTCGAGCATTTCCCTTACTATGCAGATGCGACAGTGCTAACTCCGAATCATATGGAAGCCCAACAGGCCGCCGGCCTGTCCGGTCATAACCATCAAGCCATTCATGACATTGGCCATTCATTACGCCAGAAGCTAGGGTGTGAGGCGGTCTTGGTGACACGCGGGGAGCAAGGCATGAGTCTCTGTGAAAGCAGCGGAGCGAGTTGGCATATTCCCACGATGGCGCGACAAGTTTATGATGTCACTGGTGCTGGGGATACGGTGGTCAGTACACTGGCGTTAGCCATGAGCGTCGGGGCATCGATCCAGGAAGCCTCAATTATGGCCAATTATGCAGCGGGGGTTGTGGTGGGTCTGGTAGGAACGGYGTCTATTACGAAAGCCCAGCTGAGAGAGGCGATTCACCACACTNTATGAATAAGGCACCCGTGACGATTGTCAYTCCKGCTCGRTATGAGTCSTCTCGCTTTCCYGGAAAAYCCCTTGCCCARCTTGYGGGYAARCCSCTKATTCAACATGTGTATGAACAGGCMATCYGTGTRCCAMASGTSGACCAGGTWATYGTGGCKACTGATGACTCYCGTATCCAACARGCYGTTGARMAATTTGGGGRAGTYGYRCAGATRRTCACCGYRCCATGCCGGACCGGCACCGACCGGGTTGCCGWGGTTRGCCGTTCRYTATCCAGTGAGGTRATCGTCAATTTGCAAGCTGATGAAATTTTTATGAATCCAGACATTTTGAATGACCTCATTGATCCGTTCCTTGCAGATCCAGCCCTGATGGGAACGTTGAAACGACAGATTGAACATCAAGATGAATTTCTCCACCCGTCTGTAGTCAAAGTGGTGACGGATCAGGAGGGGATGGCGCTGTATTTTTCCCGCGCCTCGATTCCGCATACCCGAGATCAGGAGGACAAGGGTCAGACTGCCCCCTTTGCCTCGATTCACCTGGGAGTGTATATTTTCACGCGAACGACCTTATTACAGTTTGCCGAGCTGCCGACGGGAACACTCGAGGAAACCGAGAAGCTAGAGCAATTGCGGGCACTGGAACATGGCATCCCCATCAAAGTATGGGAAACCAAGCAGCCCTCTCTAAGAATTGATACACCAGAGGACTTAGCTGAAGCGAATCGATCTTGGGAACGACTCATGGTCGGGGCAAGGTAGAACACAGGGAATGGAGGCATCGTCAACATGAGTAAATTCATTTTCGTGACAGGTGGCGTGGTTTCCTCATTGGGGAAGGGATTATCGTCTGCGTCGATCGGTCATTTAATGGAAAGCCGTGGGCTTAAAATCTCCTTTCTCAAACTGGATCCGTATATCAATGTCGATCCTGGCACCATGAATCCCTACCAGCACGGCGAAGTCTATGTCACCGATGATGGCGCGGAAACTGATCTTGATCTTGGTCACTATGAACGGTTTACTTCCCTGACACTTTCTCAGGAAAATAACTGCACCACCGGTCGCATTTACGATACGGTTATTAAAAAAGAACGACGTGGCGACTACTTGGGTGGAACGGTCCAAGTCGTGCCGCATATCACGGATGAGATTAAACAGACCATTTTGAAAGTGGCCCATGGCACGGACGTGGTGATTGTCGAAATTGGGGGAACGGTCGGTGATATTGAAAGCCTGCCGTTTTTAGAGGCCATTCGGCAAATGCCCTTTGATGTGGGTCGGGAAAACGTCTTGTATATCCACGTCACATTGGTGCCGTACATTGAAACGGCAGGAGAACTCAAGACCAAGCCCACACAACATTCCGTCAACAAGTTACGAGAGATTGGGATTCAGCCCCACATTCTCCTGTGCCGGACGGATCGGTTTTTATCCCAGGCAATGAAAGACAAAATTTCGCTGTTTTGCAACGTGGAAAAAGACTCCGTCATCACCGCCAAGGACGTGGAGTCTATTTACGAGGTCCCCGTTGTGTTACGAAAAGAAGGGTTGGATGAACTCATTGTTCGCTTGCTCAAGCTCGAAACCAGACCGCCCAATCTGCGTGATTGGGATATTCTCGTGCAAAAAATCAAACGGCCTCGGCATGAGGTCTCTATCGCAATTGTCGGGAAATATGTCGAATCTCGTGAATCCTACAAAAGTTTATCCGAAGCGCTGGTTCATGGTGGGTTACGAGATGAGACAAGTGTGAAAATTCAATGGGTTGAGTCTGGTGAAATTGAAAGAAATGGCCCGGAATGTCTCTTGGCTGATGTCGATGGCGTCATCATTCCTGGAGGATTTGGCCTTCGCGGCATTGAAGGGAAAATTAAAGCGATACGTTATGTACGAGAAAAGAAGCTTCCGTTTTTTGGCATTTGCCTTGGGATGCAATGTGCGGTCATTGAAATTGCCCGCCACCTTGCCGGATTAGAAACAGCCAATAGTTCAGAATTCAGTGCTGACA
>LXTH01000125.1 GCA_001643555.1 Nitrospirae bacterium SPGG5
GAAAATCGCGGGTATGGAGGAAATCAAAAAACCTGTTATGCCGAAGCCCTCAAGCGCGGGGCAGATATTGTCGTGATGGTGCATCCAGATTATCAGTATGATCCCGCGCTGATTCCACAGCTCCTCGAGCCGCTGCTTCGGAATGAGTCCGATGCGGTGTTTGGCTCTCGCATGCTCGGGGGACAATTTATTGAAGGCGGCATGCCACTCTGGAAATTCTATGGCAATGTGATGTTAACGGCCCTGGAAAACATGGTGTTGCAGATGTTTATTTCCGAATACCACTCCGGATTCCGGGCCTATTCCAAGCGGTATCTTCAGAGTGTGAACTTGCTCGCGAATTCGGATGATTTTGTGTTTGATACGGAAATCATCGTACAAGGGATCGCTCAAGGTCTCCACATTCGCGAAGTACCGATCACTACGAGATATTTCGATTCGGCCTCACAAATTTCTTTTTGGAAAAGTGTGCGGTATGCCTTATCCATCGTAGGCGTGTTGACGAGGTTTCTCCTACACCGAAGCGGTTTGAGGCCTAGCAGGTTATTTTCGTCGTCGCGGTCGGGGGTTGAGTAATTCAGTGACATTAAGGTTGGTCGCATGAGCGTGTATTCCGCTAGCTCGCCATTCTCATAGGTTAGGGTCCGTCACGAAATAACCGGGACAATTGGGAGGCCTATCTTTGAACGGGCCTCAATCGAAAAACCCTCACCATAGCTGTGCTATGCCTGGAGTTTTTCTCAATCGTTCAGTCCAAATCCGACCCAAATCTTGGCGCGATATTGATCAAGTTATTTTCTCGCAGGTCCTTAGGCGGAATGAGAACCCTGTCTCTTTATTGACACGAACTCTGGCTTATCCGATAATCCTCTCCTTCCTGGAAAATTCATTCAATGCATACACCCCTTCACATCGTCGTGGTCAGTTCCGATCCGACTGTCAGTTTGCAAATGAAGAGGCAGGGGAATGGGGAAATTGTGTTAGTGAATGATCTCCAGGCCTTAGGTCAAACAGCCCCCAAACGACCCATCGACGTGCTGGTGTTGGGCCACGATGTCAAATTGGAAGACCTGGCCTTGTTAGGACCAACCCTTGATTTATCGAAAACGGTGGTGGTGGCAGGCCCGTTACCCGCGATGGAAACGGTCACCTCAATCAGGGGCCTGTTGGGGGATGGTAAAGTTGGAAAGATGTCTCCAGCACAGTCGAACGTGACACTCGAAGACTATGTTGAATCGAAGTTCAGTGAATTCGTCCGGGCCATGAAAGCCAGTTCTGCCAGAAGTTTATACGCCACGCTGATTCGCGCGGTTGAGCGTCCGTTGATTGAATTGGCCCTTCGAGAAACCCATGGCAACCAAATTCAGGCAGCCCAACTGTTGGGATTGAACCGAAATACCCTCCGAAAAAAGATCTCCAAGTGTAAAATCTCCATAAAAAGGCGACCACGGTCTCAGCGAGAAAAAGAACCGTCTTGAGACCCCCTTAAACAAGCCTCCTTCCTTGTGAATATGGACGGGTCTCTTTTGAAGGTGATAGGGAGTTTCCCTAATCCCAAATCCAGACTTTCCTCAACAAATCAATCACTTCTTGACATTACCTCCAGGGCTCTACTAGCATAGGAAGGTTGTGGAGCGCTGTTGAAAAAGTCCGCCAGCGATGTTCTCGGCCCGTTGTCGTGCTCACGTACTCCTTGTACGCTCCGCTCGCCAACTGGCCTGTGGCCTTGCTGGACGGCCTTTTTCAACAGCGCTCTTTTATGGATAGGCGCGTAGCTCAGGGGGAGAGCGCTACCTTGACACGGTAGAGGTCGACGGTTCAATACCGTCCGCGCCTACCATTTTCGTGTCACCATCCCTCATGAACCATTCTCAAATAGGGAAGTCATTTTTTACGATTTAGAGTTATGTCCATTTCCACTGAAGCATCAAAGGTCGGGGTTGCCACCATAGACGTGTCGGTATCCGGGGGCGAGGCCAAGTCTTTCCCTTCGGGTATTACCGCGAGAGAGGTATTGCAACACTGTGGCGGAGACCGACCCGATGTGTTTGCAGTTTCAGTTGACCGGGTGCCCATGGATTTGTCGACACCCCTGACTCAAAATGGTTCTCTCGAACCTATCAGTTTCTCCTCACCCGATGGCAAAGACATTTATCGACATAGCAGCACGCATATTATGGCCCAAGCCGTGAAGGATGTCTTTCCCACAGCCAATRTCACGATTGGTCCGGCGATTGAAGAAGGCTTTTTTTACGAYTTCGCCTTTGAACGGCCCTTTACYCCAGAAGATTTGGAAAAAATCGAGGCGCGYGCCCACGAAATCATGAAAGCTGATTTGCCCATCAMGCGGCTKRAAATGTCGAAGGAYGAGGCGRTTCAGTTTTTTGAGAACAAGAAGGAAGCCTTCAAGGTCGAAATCATCAAACAGATTGAAGATGACCGGGTGTCGCTCTATCAACAAGGAGATTTTGTTGACCTGTGTCGTGGCCCTCATGTGGGTTCAACAGGCCAAGTGAAAGCGTTAAAACTCCTGTCGAGTGCTGGTGCCTATTGGCGAGGCGATGAACGAAATCCCATGCTGCAGCGTATTTATGGGACGTCCTTTCCCACGCAATCCGAGCTGGATGATCACCTTGCGAACTTGGAGGAAATCAAGCGACGCGACCACCGAAAATTAGGCAAAGAACTGGATCTGTTCAGCGTGCAAGATGAAACCGGTCCCGGGTTGATTCTCTGGCATCCCAAGGGAGCCATGATTCGTTTGTTGATTGAAAACTTTTGGCGAGATCAGCATGTGAAAAATGGGTATGAGTTGGTCTATTCCCCGCACGTTGCCCGATTGGATTTGTGGAAAACGAGTGGGCATGTGGATTACTACCGGGACAACATGTTTGCCCCTATGACCGTCGAAGGCAGTGAATATCAACTCAAACCCATGAATTGCCCGTTTCATATCATGGTATATAAAACCCATCTGAGAAGTTACCGGGATTTGCCGATTCGCTATGGAGAGCTTGGGACGGTGTATCGGTATGAACGATCAGGGGTGTTGCATGGCTTGATGAGGGTCCGGGGATTTACCCAAGATGACGCGCACATTTTCTGTYGTCCTGATCAAATTGAATCAGAAGTTCGAAAAGTCTTAGATTTTACCCTGTTTATTCTTCGCCGTTTTGGATYTACGGAATTTGAGTTGTACTTATCCACGCGTCCGGAAAAGGCCGTGGGTGCYTTGGATAARTGGGARCAAGSCACYGACGCGTTGGAAKCGGCGCTCAAGRGTGGAGGTTTTTCCTATAAAATKGATCCKGGCGAAGGSGTGTTTTATGGGCCMAAGATCGATCTGAAAATTCRAGATGCCTTGGGCCGAGCYTGGCAATGCTCCACCGTACAGATTGATTTTAACAATCCTGAACGATTTGGCTTGACGTATGTAGGCGAAGATGGGAAAACTCATCAGCCCATTATGATTCACCGGGCACTATTGGGATCAATTGAGCGCTTCTTTGGGATTTTGATTGAACATTATGCTGGCGCGTTCCCGACCTGGCTGGCGCCGGTTCAGGCCAARATTTTGCCGATTACGGATAAACAGGCCGAGTATGCRGACCAAGTCCGCGACCAATTGCGKGATGCTGGATTYCGGGTTGAAGTCGATGAYCGCAATGAGAAAATTGGCCTTAAARTTCGKGAWGCYGAAAAAGGAAAARTKCCRTACATGCTTGTYSTAGGGAAACGAGAAAGTGAAGCCAARCAAGTGTCYGTCCGAAAGCGAAGTGAAGGGGACCTTGGGGYTATGAAGGTACAAGAGGTTATYGATCTTATTGGAAACGATATGCCCWTAGAAAAATTGACCACGTCGTCTAATCACGAATGAGTCGGCCCACGGTCGCAGCGAAACATCGAGTCAATCACCTTATTCGGGTTCCCGAAGTTCGGGTTATTGGCGCTGAAGGGGAGCAACTCGGCATCCTCAAAACCTCAGATGCCCTGAAGCAGGCGAAGGAGGGTGGTTTTGATTTAGTGGAAGTTGCCCCCACGTCAGACCCTCCGGTTTGCCGGATCATGGATTTTGGGAAGTTTAAGTACGAACAAAGTAAAAAAGAACACAAGATTCGGCAGCACCAAAAATCAACGCAGGTCAAAGAAATTAAGCTCAGGCCACGAACGGACAAACACGATCTGGAAACCAAAATTCGTCAAATTCGAACCTTTATTGCCGAGGGGAATAAAACCAAAGTGACTGTGATGTTCCGTGGCCGCGAAATGGCCAATCAGGAACTGGGGCGGACGGCCATGGGAAAAATCATTGAAGAAGTCAATGAATTTGGCGTCATTGAAAATCCACCCAGAATGGAAGGGCGCAATCTGTATATGATTGTTGCCCCAAAGTAATTAACCGACGTGAAGCGTATCTCGTCGTTCGTACCTCGTGAAAGAACGAAATTCGAACTGCCTGATTCAGATCAAAAATTTTTGAGAATCTTGTAGAGGGAAAATGAGATGGCACGACAGAAATTAAAAAATCATTCCGGCGCGGCGAAACGGTTTCATAAAACTGGAACTGGAAAGTTTATGAGACGCAAGGCCGGCTTACGTCATATCTTGACCAGCAAAACTCCCAAGCAAAAAAGCCGACTCAATGATTCGGTTGTCGTGGCCAAGTCTGAGCGATCGGCTCTTGCCCGGATGCTTCCCTATTTGTAAAGATGGGCATCTTATCTATTTAAGAAAAAACACGGTCTCAAAAAGTAGTTATAGATCACGGTAGGAAGGAGAACGAGAAATGCCACGCGTAAAAGGAGGCCCCCAAACCCGGCGCCGCAGGAAAAAAAGACTGAAATTGGCGAAGGGACAATATGGGGCAAAGAGTAAGCTGTTTCGGACAGCTACCGAGTCGGTCGATAAAGGGCAGGCATATGCTTATACCGGTCGTAAGCATCGGAAACGAGATTTTCGCCGGTTGTGGATCACGCGTATCTCCGCGGCCGTCAAGGCCCACGGTATATCATATAGCAAATTCATGAATGCGTTGAAGAACGCGAATGTGCTATTGAATCGCAAGATGTTGTCTGAAATGGCGATTTATGATGAAAGTGGTTTTAAATCACTGACGGATATGGCCAAAGCTGATTTTGCTAAAGCAGCTGCCTAAGTAAAAGTAATCCGTGATGTTCAC
>LXTH01000155.1 GCA_001643555.1 Nitrospirae bacterium SPGG5
GAATGAGATCGTCGTTATGGAATCACCAACGATGGAATTTGGCGTAAAACACAATGTCTGATCAATCCAACTTTTACGGTATGCCGCCCAAGCAAGGTCTCTATGATCCCCGTTTTGAAAAGGATGGATGCGGGATCGGGTTTGTGGCCAATATCAAAGGGCACAAGTCCCACGATATTATCCTGAAGGCCCTCCAGGTTTTAAAGAATCTTCATCATCGAGGGGCTCAGGGGTGTGATCCCTGTACTGGCGATGGTGCCGGGATTCTCATGCAGATCTCGCATGAGTTTTTTCGTCGAGCGGCGACGGATATTGGGATTACGCTTCCCGAATCCGGTGGCTACGGCGTTGGCATGGTATTCCTCCCACAAGATGAGCCGTTGCGCCGTCAGTGCGAAGGGCTTTTTGAAACAATTATTCGTGAAGAAGGCGTGCGGTTTTTAGGATGGCGTGATGTCCCGATCAAGCTTGAGCACGTTGGGGATCAGGCCAAGCAAACCCTCCCGTACATCCGGCAATTCTTTATCGCTCGAGACATTTTGAATGAAGCGCAATTTGAGCGGAAGCTCTATGTCGTGCGTAAGTGCATTGCTCGCGCGATTCGGGAATCGGCGTTGGTCGAGCGTGGCAAGGTGTACATCTGCAGCCTGTCCGCGAATACGATCGTCTATAAGGGCATGCTGTTGCCGGAACAGTTAGGYCACTTTTTTTCGGACTTGGAAGATTCCAGCATGGTGACGGCGCTTGGATTGGTGCATTCGCGGTTTAGCACGAACACCTTTCCCACATGGACTCTGGCTCATCCCTATCGGTATACGGTGCACAATGGCGAGATCAATACGCTCCGTGGCAATGTCAATTGGATGCGAGCCCGACAAGGTCGATTGCAGTCGGACTTGTTTGGGAAGGATCTCGAAAAGCTGTATCCGATCATCTATGAAAACCAAAGCGATTCCGCCTGTCTGGACAACGCGGTCGAGTTTTTGGTGATGGCGGGGCGATCGTTGCCCCACGCGATGATGATGCTCATCCCGGAACCGTGGGTCGGGAATCCCAGTATGAGCCTAGAGCGGCGCGGGTTTTACGAATATCACGCCGCGATGATGGAACCCTGGGATGGTCCGGCGGCCGCTGCGTTTACGGATGGCAAGCTTATTGGGGCGACGCTCGATCGGAATGGGTTGCGGCCCTGTCGCTATCAAGTCACCACGGATGATCTGGTTATCCTAGCGTCTGAAGCCGGCGTGCTTCCAATCGAGGCGAAAAACATTCGTGAGAAAGGCCGGCTCCAACCTGGACGGATGTTTGTCGTGGATATGATTCAGGGCCGAATTATCGACGATGAAGAAATCAAAGCCGATATTGTCGGGCGTAAACCGTACCGTTCCTGGCTGACCCAACATCGTGTGTCGTTGGATGAACTCCCCGAGCCATTGAGTGTGCCTCAACCGGACCACCAAACCCTTCGTCAACGACAACAGGTATTTGGTGTCACCATCGAAGAGCTCAAGATGGTGCTTTCGCCAATGGGCATTAATGGCGAAGAGCCGACGTCTTCGATGGGAACCGACACGCCGTTAGCGGTTCTCTCCGATCGTCCTCAGCTGCTCTCGAAGTATTTCAAACAACTCTTTGCACAAGTCACGAATCCGCCYATTGAYCCMATTCGTGAACAGCTCGTSATGTCGCTGGTSACGAACATWGGRCCCAAACCGAACCTGATYGCGGAAACGCCGGAAGCGTGCCGTCGCATTAAAGTCCGGCAACCGATTTTGACGAATGCCGAGTTGCAGAAACTCCGTGAGTTCGAAGACCCCAATTTTGCYARTAAAACGTTRTCTATGTTGTTCCGCGTGGCTGAAGGCCCGGATGGCYTGGGGRCTGCRGTGGATCAGCTCTGTCAGGATGCGTCCAAAGCGATCAAGGACGGGTAYAARTTTTTRATGTTAAGTGACCGYGGGGTYAATGAAGAGTGGGCTCCRRTYCCCAGTCTMTTGGGAATYGCGRCGGTCCATCATCATTTGGTGCGTGAGGCCACACGGACCGAGGTGGGGTTGATTCTTGAAACCGGTGAGCCRCGYGAYGTGCACCATTTCGCCTGTTTGATTGGGTATGGYGCTGGCGTGGTCAACCCCTACCTGGTRTTTGAAACCTATGTGGATTTGGAACGTGAAGGGTATTTGCCAGAAGGAGTGGATGCSGAGACAGSCTCGGAAAAATTTATTAAGGCCATCAATAAGGGGTTACTCAAGATCTTTTCCAAGATGGGAATTTCTACGGTKCAGTCTTATTGTGGCGCACAAATTTTCGAGGCAGTAGGACTGCGCCAAGAACTCGTGGATCTGTACTTCACGGGAACGGCCTCGCGTGTTGAAGGCATTGGTATACGGGAAATTGGGGAAGAAACGTTGCTTCGGCATTCCGTGGCCTATCAGCCCGCGCCCATACAGCAACTCGATTTCGGGGGTGAGATTCACTACCGCATCCAGGGGGAACATCATAATTGGAATCCGGAAACCATCTTGAAATTRCAGCACGCCACACAAGCTAATGATGCYAAGACCTAYGAAGAGTTTTCGGAGCTGGTCAATAACGAGAGCACACGTCGCTCMAACCTTCGTGGATTGCTTGATTTCAAATTCGCGCCTGAACCCGTTCCCATYGAAGAAGTTGAGTCAGTGAAAGATATCGTGAAGCGTTTTACGACTGGCGCGATGTCCTATGGCGCAATTAGCAAAGAAGCGCATGAAACCCTGGCGATTGCCATGAACCGCATTGGTGGTAAGAGTAACACCGGCGAGGGCGGGGAAGATGCCGCGCGATTCGTGCCGTTGCCGAATGGGGATTCGAAGAATTCCTATATCAAACAAGTGGCCTCWGGGCGTTTTGGAGTAACCGCGAATTATTTGATTCATGCGAAAGAGCTGCAAATCAAAATGGCGCAAGGYGCCAAGCCTGGTGAAGGGGGACAACTGCCCGGTCATAAAGTGGACGACGCCATTGCCACGTTGCGGTTTTCYATGCCGGGTGTGGGACTGATTTCTCCGCCGCCTCATCATGATATTTATTCGATTGAAGATCTCGCACAACTTATTTTTGATCTCAAGAATTCGAACCCTGAGGCGGATGTGTCGGTGAAGTTAGTGTCCGAGGTTGGTGTGGGCACGGTGGCTGCGGGGGTGTCTAAAGCGCATGCGGATAAAGTGTTGATCAGTGGCGACTCCGGCGGGACTGGTGCGTCGCCACTGTCCTCGATCAAATATGCGGGAATTCCCTGGGAGATGGGCTTGGCTGAAACGCATCAGACGTTGGTGCTCAACGATCTTCGTGGCCGCATTCGTGTCGAGACGGATGGACAAATGAAAACTGGGCGCGATGTCGTGATTGCCGCAATGCTTGGCGCCGAAGAATTTGGATTTTCCACCGCACCGTTGATTGTAGAAGGCTGCATCATGATGCGGAAGTGCCATCTGAATACTTGCCCGGTGGGCGTGGCCACGCAAGATCCCGAACTTCGCAAACGTTTTACCGGTCAGCCTGATCATGTGGTGAATTATTTCTTTTTTGTCGCAGAGGAAGTCCGGCAACTGATGGCCAAACTCGGATTCAAAATATTTACCGATATGATTGGCCGAGTCGATAAACTCAAGGTAGAAAAGGCTCTCGACCACTGGAAAGCCAAAGGATTGGATCTGTCGCTGTTGCTGTGGAAACCTGAGGTCGGACCTCATGTGAAAACGTTTTGTGTTGATTCTCAGGACCATGGCCTGGATAAAGTGATGGACAATAAACTGGTTGAGCTGTGCCAACAGGCTATTGAGCGAGGAGAGAAGGTGGTCTGTGATTTGCCCATTCACAATACGGACCGCACGACCGGGACGATTTTATCCAGCCACATCGCCAGAAAGTACGGAGAGGAGGGTCTTCCGCCTGATACCATCACGCTGAATTTTACCGGATCAGCCGGTCAGTCATTTGGCGCGTTTGTTTCGCAGGGCATTACCTTAACACTCGAAGGCGAATCGAATGATTATCTTGGCAAAGGTCTGTCAGGTGGAAAAATTATTGTCACGCCACCGAAGGGCTGTACGTTCAAACCGGAAGAGACGATTTTGATCGGGAACACCTCACTCTATGGCGCCACCAAAGGGGAATGTTATTTTTACGGCATGGCAGGAGAACGCTTTGCCGTGAGAAACAGTGGCGTGCGTGCGGTGATAGAAGGCACGGGTGATCATTGCTGTGAATACATGACCGGAGGTGTCGTGGTGGTGTTAGGGCCAACCGGTCGGAATTTTGCAGCAGGGATGTCTGGTGGCGAAGCCTATGTGTTGAACGAGAATGGAAAATTTGAATCTCGCTGCAATCTTGGGATGGTGGAATTGGAAAAGGTGGTGGCTGCCGAAGATATGCACACTTTGAAGACGCTCATTGAATCGCATGTGAAATATACGGGGAGTCGAAAGGCCAAGATGATTCTCGGTTCATGGACGAGCATGGTAGCCAAATTCGTAAAGGTGATGCCCGTAGATTACAAACGCGTGTTAGCTGAGCGAAAAGCTGCAGCACAGAAGGCCAGTCGGAAGGAAAAAGTGGTGGCCTATGGGTGATCCCCGAGGGTTCGTGAAATTTTCCAGAGAAGGTCCCACCCGGCGTCCGGTCGAACTGCGCGTTCTGGATTGGAACGAGATGTATGAACCCTTTTCAGAAGACAAGCTTCGAAACCAGGGTGGCCGGTGCATGGATTGTGGCGTGCCCTTTTGCCAAAGCAACAACGGCTGTCCCGTCGTCAACTTGATCCCTGAATGGAACGATCTGGTCCACCGTGGTCGTTGGAAGGATGCACTCAAGGCGCTCCATTCCACGAACAACTTTCCTGAATTTACTGGTCGGTTGTGCCCCGCGCCATGCGAATCCGCATGCGTGCTTGGCATCAATGCCGATCCCGTGTCTATCCGAGTCGTGGAATGGAACATTATCGATCGCGGGTTTGATGAAGGCTGGATTGATCCGGTCATGCCAGTGGTCAAAACCGGAAAGAAGGTCGCTGTGGTGGGATCAGGGCCGGCAGGGTTGGCTGCTGCTCAGCAACTGGCTCGAGCCGGACACA
>LXTH01000144.1 GCA_001643555.1 Nitrospirae bacterium SPGG5
GTTGTTGGCGTGGTGCAGGTATTGAAAAGCCGCACCGCCAGTTAGTGAAAATTAATTAAGGGTTTTCTCGCTTGCCATGCTGCAGGAGGCTGTGTTAAAAATTCCGTGCCCATTCCTCTAAAAACCTTTTATGGGAATGTTGAAAAAAGCCGTCAGCGGCGTTCTCGCCATTTTGCCGTGCTCACGTACTCCATGTACGCTCCGCGCGTCAAAATGGCTGCGGCCTTGCTGGACAGACCCTTCGGAAAGACTCAGGGCATGCTTTTTTGAACATTCCCTTTATTTTAAACCCAGATAGAGAGAAAAATCGTGTCCGCTGGTATTGTCCAAGAGCGAGTCTCCTCAGCCATTTCGGAAGCCCTTCTTCACGCCAAGGAACAGGGTTTGTTGAACTCGGATTCGTTTCCCGTACCCTCGGTTGAATTTCCCAAGCGGGAAGAATGGGGAGATTTATCCTCCAATGTTGCGATGTCAATCGCCAAAAAAGAAGGAAAATCGCCAAGGGATGTGGCCGACCTTATTGCGGCGCACATGAAATCCTCTTGCCAGTTTTTCGAACAGATCGATATCGCTCCGCCGGGGTTTCTCAATTTTACTCTTCGTCGGGATTGCTGGCATTCAGTCCTTACCGAGATTGAAGCGCAAGGCGAGGGCTATGGACGCAGTGTCTTTGGCCAAGGCCGGCGCGTATTACTTGAGTTTGTGAGTGCCAACCCCACCGGGCCGTTGCATGTGGGACATGGACGCGGTGCCGCGCTCGGTGAAGCGCTTGCCAGATTGCTGCATGCCGCTGGCTATTCAGTGGAACGGGAATACTACATTAATGATGCCGGGCGACAGATGAAACTTCTTTCTGCTTCTGTCTACGCTAGATATCGAGAGCTGGAAGGGGAACACGTTGATTTTCCCGAGGATGGGTATCATGGAGCATATATCAAAGATTTGGCCCAAGGTATCCGGGAGCAATTTGGATCAACCATTTTAGATCTGCCATCAGAAGAGGGACAAGCGCGTTGCGGGCAACTGGCTTATGAAAAACTTCTCGATGCAATCAAACGCGATCTCGCTCAATTTGGGGTCAATTTTGAGACGTGGTATAGCGAAGTGTCGTTGTTTACCACGGGAAAGATCCAGGATGCGCTGAATGATCTTGAACAACGCGACCTGGTGTTCAAAGAAGATGGAGCCCTGTGGTTTCGATCCTCCCAATTCAACGATGAGAAAGATCGTGTGGTGTGTAAACAGGATGGTGATTATACGTACCTGGCATCTGATATCGCCTACCATTTTGACAAACTCACAAGGGGTTTTGATTGGCTCATCAATATTTGGGGCGCGGATCATCATGGGTATGTGCCTCGGATGCAGGGAGTGGTGGAAGCCTTTGGGTATCCCAAGGATCGGCTCCAGGTGGTCTTGGTGCAGATGGTGAGTTTGTTGCGAGGTGGGAAGAAAGTCGAAATGTCTAAACGGTCCGGTGAGTTTGTGACACTTGAAGAGGTTGCGAATGAAGTGGGYGCCGATGCCGCCAAGTTTTTTTTTCTGATGCGGCGTGCAGATACTCATTTGGAGTTCGATTTGGAATTGGCCAAAAAACAATCGGCGGACAATCCCGTGTATTACGTGCARTATGCKCATGCRCGGYTGGCCAGYYTATTTCGCATCGCTCAGGAACGTGGCCTGAYGGTTCCYGCTGTGCACRATGCCGAYTTGTCTTTACTCATGGCCCCGGAAGAGTTTCGGCTGATCAAGCATCTGTCGAGTTTCCCTGGTTTGCTCGAAAGCTGTGCGCAGGCCTTGGAACCGCATCGGATTTCGTTTTACCTGCAAGAGTTAGCGGGTCTTCTCCATGTGTTTTATTACAAACACCGGGTCTTACCGCCCAAGGAAGGGGATGTGCGAGAGGAAGTAATCGATCAGATGCCGGATGGGGAAGAACGCAAATCCATCAGAGAAACCGTCTCTCCTGCGCTCACCCTTGCTAGACTGGTGTTATTGCAGCAGGTCAAAACTGTACTCAACAATGGCCTCACGCTTTTGGGCGTGAGTGCACCGGAGAAAATGTAGTGTTATAGTCATTCCAAATCAGTTCCGTAAAAACTCGAAATACGAATATCGAATTTCGAAACAAATCCGAAATCCTAAATTCGAATTTTTCAATTTGGTCATTCTGATTTGTTTCGGATTTCGATATTCGAGCTTGGAATTTACTCTATTGTTCTTCTGCCATAAGCAGAGCGTACGGAAGTTAATTGAAATAACGATAAACAAAGAAAAATTCGATCCCATTCTTCTGACAATCCCATGATTCAATTTTCGGTCTCACATCAAGACGCTGCCTGTCAGGCCAGAACCGGACGTTTAACCACGTCACATGGGATTGTCGAAACGCCGGTCTTTATGCCAGTCGGGACATTGGGCCCGGTAAAGGGTATTACCCCCGATGAGTTGCACTCATGCGGGTTTGGATTGATGCTRAGCAATTCGTACCATCTGTATCTTCGCCCCGGCCATCAACTGATTGCTGAATTGGGCGGRTTGCATCGMTTTACSGGGTGGTCCGGAGCCATCTTGACGGATAGCGGYGGCTTTCAAATRGTGAGTCTYTCGGATYTGCGTCACATYACGGATGARGGCGTYACCTTTAAATCGCATCTGGATGGTTCCATGCATGMATTGACCCCTGARCGGTGCATGGAAATTCAAATGGCRTTGGGCTCGGATRTCATGATGGTGCTCGACGAATGCCCRACCCATCCCTGCACCACCGAACAAGCTCGTGATGCTGTCCGTCGGTCCACGCAATGGGCGCGGCTGTGCAAGCAAGCTGCCCAGGGTAGTGGCCAAGCATTGTTTGGTATTGTCCAGGGAGGGCTGGATGCGGACCTTCGCCGAACGGCGGCTCATGATCTCGTTGAGATGGGATTTGATGGATATGCCCTCGGTGGTCTAAGTTTAGGGGAAGATAAACTGTCCATGATGGCTATGATCGAAGCCACCATACCTGAGCTTCCCGAAGGTCATCCACGCTATCTTATGGGAGTGGGTTTGCCAGAAGATTTGGTAGAAGGCGTCCTGCGAGGGATTGATATGTTCGACTGCGTGATTCCCTCACGTCATGGTCGAACCGGATGGCTGTTTACCTCAACCGGACGCGTCATGATAAAAAATGCACAATATGCTCGTGATGAATCCCCGATTGACCATCAATGCACCTGTCCGGTCTGCGAGCGGTATTCCCGGGCATATCTCCGGCATCTTTTTGTGTCGAATGAAATGTTGGGAGTTCGCCTCAACACCATCCATAACTTGTGGTATTATCACCAGCTTATGAAACAATTACATGAGGCCATTCAAGAAGATCGCTTACTGGCATATCGCGAACAGTTCTATGCCACGCGCGAAATCTCACCACGCAGTGCCGCATATGTTGAGAAAGTGGGTGCAGGGCTGACAGGCCAAAATGGGAATTCCCGGAAGGAGCAAGCGTTGTGACAATTTATTCGATGGCCTCCGTGGCAATGGCCTCAGTGGCATGGGCGCAAGGGGTTGGTGAGGACGAGGGATCGGCAGGTCTCCTCTCCTTAGTCCCCTTTCTTTTGATCTTCGTGATTTTTTATTTCTTGTTGATTCTCCCTCAGCAGCGTAAGTCGAAAGAGCAAAAGAAAATGCTCGAAGCGCTCAAGAAAGGGGACAAAATTATTACGTCCTCTGGCATCTGGGGGACCATCAACCGATTGGAGAAAGAGACGGCCACCATTCAAATTGACGATAATACGAGAGTGAAAATCCAACGCGWCAATATCGCTCGCAAGAGRGCCACCGATGAAGGATAAAWTTYGGAGAGTTGCYAGATGAAAAAAGTTCGTACGCGTTTATTGCTGRTCTTRGGGTTAACGATCCTCTCTGTCTATTTGTCTATTCCGTCCTGGCCCGGGCTTTATGATTCTCTGCCYGACRGTYTGAAGKGGATGATTCCTKCTCGTGGTATCTCTCTTGGCCTTGATCTGCAAGGCGGGATTCATATGGTYTTGGAAGTGGARGAAGATCGTGCGGTRGAAATTGCSGTAGACCGCTCGGCCAGAGCCATGCAGGACCTATTGACCGATCAAGGCATTGAGTTTAACAAGGCCTCCCGAGAAGAAGGCGTGCAGATCACGATTGAACTGTCCAAGTCAGATGAACTTGATGGAGCCGCAACCCTCCTTTCTGAGTCGTTTCCGGCATATTTTCAAGTTTCCAAAGATGGCCAAACGTTGGTGTACGAACTGAATAGCGATGACATTGATCGCATCAAGAACGGAGCCATCAATCAGGCGCTAGAAACCATTCGGAATCGTATTGACGAGTTTGGTGTGACCGAGCCGCTTCTCCAGCGGCAGGGTCGAAAGCAGATTGTCATCCAATTGCCTGGTGTGAAAGATCCAAAGCGGGCTAAGGAACTGATCCGAGCTACGGCTCTTCTCGAATTCAAATTGCTGGATGAAGACAATGGACCGAAGCTGGCGTTGCCAGGGCAGGTGGAACGGACCCAGGAAAAGGCCATTCGTAAGAAATTTGCAAGTCAGGTGCCGGAAGGGTCAGAAATATTGTTTGAGCCGGTGGCTGCAGATGAGGGTTTTCCAAAATATAGCCGGCCGTACCTTGTGTTTAAAACTCCGGTCCTGACCGGCGATGTCTTGCAAGACGCACGAGTGTCTATTGGGGAGTTTAGTGAACCAAATGTTTCGTTCACCCTAGATAGCAAAGGGGCAAAAGAATTTGGGCGTGTTACCTCGGAGAATGTTGGAAAGCTCATGGCCATTGTGCTGGATGGGAGAGTCTATTCAGCTCCAAGAATTCAATCACCTATTTTGGCCGGGCGGGGTGAGATTACTGGAACCTTCACCACGGCCGAAGCCAATGATTTAGCGATTGTGCTGCGAGCCGGTGCGCTACCAGCGCCGATGAAAACACTCCAAGACCTCATGATCGGTCCGTCTTTGGGGCGAGACTCCATTGAAAAAGGTTTGGAAACAACGTTTATTGCTGGGCTGGTCGTGTTGTTATTTATGATTGTGTATTACCGCCTG
>LXTH01000203.1 GCA_001643555.1 Nitrospirae bacterium SPGG5
CCCCCTTCGGAAAAGGGGGGCAGAGGGATTTTCAAATTATGTATTCCTTTCAATACCCTGCTATTTGGGCCGGGGAGTATTTATTAAAATCCCCCTCAATCCCCCTTTTCCAAAGGGGGAGATTAAACGGAGGGTAGAGGGGGGATCTTAATGGAGGATTTAATAATGCCTACTGTACAGTCACCTGTTCAAAATGGTTACGATGTCTTCGAGGCCATCTGGTGTTTCAAATACGCTTCAATAAACGGATCGAGGTCGCCATCCATGACGGATGCGACATTGCCCGACTCCTGGTTCGTTCGATGATCCTTGACCATTTGATAGGGTTGAAACACATACGACCGAATTTGGCTGCCCCAGGCAATGTCCTTTTTCTCACCAATAATATTTTGGAACTCCGCATCTTTCTTCTGCTGTTCGAGTTCGTAAAGTTTCGATTTGAGGACCTTCATGGCATTCAACCGGTTTTGCAACTGTGAGCGTTCGTTCTGGCATTGCACCACAATACCCGTTGGAAGATGCGTCATGCGGATGGCGGTTTCCACTTTATTCACGTTCTGGCCGCCGGCTCCACCGGCCCGAAACGTATCCACCCGAAGATCCTTGTCGTCAATCACGATCTCCACATCGTCGTCGAGTTCGGGACAGACCGARACYGCGGCAAAGGATGTATGYCGGCGTTTGTTGGCGTCAAATGGYGAGATGCGCACCAARCGRTGYACGCCMGCTTCGGACTTCAAATAGCCATARGCGTATTCACCTTCAATAYKCARCGTSACACTCTTAATRCCAGCCTCGTCGCCAGGTTGYAAATCAATCGTGYTGACTTTGAACCCGCGWTGTTCKGCCCAGCGRACAAACATGCGCAWRAGCATTTGCGCCCAGTCTTGCGATTCCGTCCYACCCGCCCCGGGGTTGACGCCRAGAATAGCCGAGYTGGCATCGTGYTCACCGGAGAGCAAYTGCTCMGTGTGGAGTTGGTCGAGCACGGTCTCGARTTCTTGAAKGCCCTGRGTGAGTTCGGACTGAAGGTCGGGATCGTCYTCTTCACCAACAAGTTCCAGCGTGGCTTCGAGATCCGCTTGCYGGCGTTCAAARTCRGTGATGCGGGACATCTCGCGTTCAATACTGRCTTTGCGGCGGCCGACCTTGGTGGCCAATTGGGYGTTGTTCCAAAARCCGGGCTGAGCGCTTTCCYGYTCGAGTTCTTCTAATTCGTTGCGAAGCCGAGGCAGGTCAAAGACRCCTCCGTAACTCTTGAATGTGGTCCCCGGTGRTTTGCAAACGAAATCGAATGTYCTCAAGCATGCGTCACTCCTTTGTGCCTTGGCGTGGTGAAGGGTATTGAAAGATGGTCTCTACCGCGGTTGGTTTGCGGAAGAATCGTGTGAACAATATCAAAAACACAGTCATTATAACACAGGCCCAGGCAAACACATCCCCAAATCGTGTGTAAAACGTTGAAGGCGTGCCAAGAGGAATCGATCCGGTGATGGCTTGCTCGGTAAAAATGGGCGTGACAGCGATGATGTTTCCTGAAGGATCGATGAACCCGGAAATTCCAGTGTTTGCCGCGCGGGCAAAGGCCATGCGATTTTCTACTGCCCGAAACACCACCATGGCAAAGTGCTGATACGGAGCCACGGTGTTGCCAAACCAGGCATCATTGGTGATTGTCACTAGAAAATTGGAGCCCGCATGTGCCAGTTGCCGAACGAGATCAGGAAAAATTACCTCGAAACAAATTGCCACGCCGAATTGAACCTGTTGTTGACCTGGGCCATGTGGAATCGAAAGCAGTGTCGGGCCCGGGCCTGCCTGAAAGTCACCAATGCCCACCACGAGTTTGTCCAGGAAGAAAAGAAATTGTTTGAGGGGAATGTATTCTCCGAAGGGGACAAGATGTTGTTTGTCGTACCGCCCCGTGAGTTCACCGTCAGGCTTAAGCACATAGGCGCTATTGAGTAAATACGGTCGGCCATCGTCATACCGACGAAGCGCCGGGCTTCCAAATACCAAGGGCAACTGCGCTTTCTCAACCATCTCCACCACAAGAGACTGATAGCCCTGTTCCTGTTCGAACAGGAACGGTGTCGCGGCTTCAGGCCAGATGATCACATCAGCCCCTTCAGTCACTGTTTTCGTAAGTCGAACATATCGTTCAAGCGTGTCCACACGATACGCTGTGTCCCACTTGAGCGCCTGATCGATATTCGCCTGAACCACCCCGACGCTAAGTTTGGGTGCGCCGGAGAAGCTAGAAGAGTTGAGGAAAAAAAATCCGTAGAGCCAGACCACCAGTATAATCACGGTGGCTGCAGCTACGGGCTGCCAAGGTTGAAGAAGAGTGGCGCGAATCTTGGCCTTAGCCAAGATCCAACGGAGCAGAATAAAGAGCGCGACGTTGGCGAGAACAATGATAAACGATACGCCATAGACGCTGGTGATGTCGGAAATTTGAATAATCGGAAGCCATTGAAATTGGGAGTATCCCAAGAGTCCCCATGGTAGGCCACTAAAAGCATAGGTCCGGAGGAATTCAAGCGAGACCCACAAACACGGCGCCAGAATCCAGGCTACGTTGCCCCAGCGCTGCTCCATCCACACAAAGCCCCATGCATACATACCCACAAAGAGGCCAAGGTAGACCGTCAGCAGAAACATGAGCGCGATGCTCATTGGGAGTGGGACTTGCCCATAGAGATGCATTGAGACCACGACCCAGTACATAGTCCCGGTGAACACGAAAAACCCAGCCAACCATCCCCGCCGAAAGGCCTGCCCAGACGTCACACCAGCGAGCACTCGATGAAGAGGTACCAACGCAATCCAGGCAAGAACATCCCAATGAACACCCTCAAACAGGTTGGAAACGGACAGCGAATACCCTATACCCGTAAGCAGGCAATAGAACAACACACGTGTTTTCGACATGACGCGGTACGGTAGGAGAAATGACTAAGAGATGCAAGCTAGTGGTTCGCGCAAGCTCTTAGRGTCCGTCACGAAATAACCGGGACAATYGGCCGAGACGATTTTGGAGYGAGCCAA
The DNA here is from genome assembly GCA_001643555.1 of Nitrospirae bacterium SPGG5. The sequence goes on from LXTH01000203.1 coordinate 3,052, forward strand.
GGAGCGRAGAGCGCGCATACCGGGAGTATGGAAGCGATGAGCGACGCCGGCGGAGCCCAAAAGCGTCCGGCCCTCCGGGGAGGCCCATCTTTGGCCCGGGGCAGCGTTGCTCCTCGGTCACAGAGCCCCGCTAGGCTCCCTCGTCGCGCCTTGCCCCGATCACAAATCTGGGCCTCCCAATTGTACCGGTTATTTCGTGACGGACCCTTAGCGCACCTGGCAAAATAAAAAAATGTCTCATCTCCACTGAGGTGACCACGACTTTTTTTATTTCACCAGGCACACCAATATCTTACACGGCTTTTTTGCGCCCAACTGCCGTTTCTAGATTGAATCACCAACGAGGAAAAATGAAAGACGAATACATAACATCGCCCGTTGAATCGGACCAGCCCATCATTTTGTATGATGGCGTCTGCAATCTGTGCACGAACAGTGTACAATTTGTAATTCAACGAGACACCCGCAAGCAATTTCGTTTTGCCTCACTGCAATCATCCGTGGCGAACAAATATTTAGGGACCCACAACCAGGACCGATTGGCGTCCATGGTTCTGATTGTGGGCAACCAGGTCTATCACCAATCGACAGCCGCTCTATTGACCGCAAAAAGATTGGGTGGGTTGTGGCCTATCCTATCWGTCTTWTTRTTRATYCCCCGACCYATYMGAGATGTSRTCTACMRWTGGRTMGCCAAACATCGGTATCAGGTCYTAGGRAAAAAAGAACACTGTTGGARGCCAACSCCAGAGATGGCCGATCNCTTCCTAGACACCTARCAGGATGTTGAAAAAGGCCGCCAGCGGCGTTCTTTGTAGACGTGAAGCGTGATACGTGAAGCGAAAGAGTCGTTTTGACTTTTACCTTCTTGCTTCCTTACTCATCACGCATTACGCGTCACCCATTACGATCTAGGCCTTGCTGGACGAACCTTTTTGAACATCCTGCTAAGACGTAACAAGGCAGATTACGGTATTGATTTTGGGCAAGTAGAGATCTTCTACTGAAGTTCCGAAAGCGAGAAGAGAGACGGAGGGCCCATCAGAAAACATATCCCAAGATGAAATAGGAAATCTCAGCGTCAAATCACGTATACTGCATGAGAGAGAAAAGCAAAGTCACAACAACACGGCGGACATCTCTATGAGCATCCAACGTTCTATAATTTTCACAATGGGAATCTTTTTTGCTTTATCTTTGGTGTCACATTCCCTGGCGTCAGAAATAGCCTCTCCAGCCCAGGTTCGCCACCAATCCGTTCCCATCCTTGGAGTAACCTTTAATGAAGCCCATCACCCTGTGGGCATTGTCATGTATGTGATGATCCACTTTCAGAAACGATCGGACCATGATGGGCTCAAAGTCCAATTTCGAAAAGTGCTGGGGCGTTTCGGACCTTTAGCGCGAAAGGGCGTGGCGACGGCCATTGGTCGTGCCGCACAGGCCGCCAATCTTCAAACAGATTCCTGGACCGTGGTCCTCAGCTTTCCCTATTCAGGGTTAACCATGTATGGCGATAGCCTATCCGCGATGGTGGCCCTCAGTGTTATCGCTCTCGCCAAAGGCGATGCCGTCAAATATGGCCGAACTCTGACCGGAACCATTACCGATGATGGTCACATTGGAGCAGTGGCAGGCATACCATTTAAAGTTTATGCCGCCCACTCAGAACGCTTGGACCGAGTCCTCATTCCTGACGAATATCACCCCCTCGATGGAGAATGGCGAATCCCCTTCCTCATGCATGTGTCGCATGTGGGCACGCTAGAAAAAGCCTATCACGGCTTAACGGGTCAGGCCCTGTCCCCAAATATTCCTTCGCACTAAACCTTCCACCATTTTAATCGCGTCTGACCCCTTTTAAACATTTATGCCTCGTTTGGGGAATAGACGAAATGCCAGTTCCGTGAGAAACTTTAAACATTGCGCATCTTCCTGAGTGAAGGCCCGCTTGGTCTAAAGCCGGTGGGCTTTTCGTTTGTCTGCCCCCCAATTTTTGATAAGTGATCAAACAACGAAAAAAATTCCACCACCGAAACGATGAGGCTTGCTGTTTGTGGTCGTCTTGTTCGACTACT
>LXTH01000182.1 GCA_001643555.1 Nitrospirae bacterium SPGG5
TCGGTAAACAGATGTAACTTTTTCAAATCAAATACACAGTTTAAAATTTCGCTTTTTCTGACCCTGAGATCTTTATTAAATCGAGATGTAAAACTCCCYATATCGCCCTCAAGATGAACGATAGTCGAATCGCCTAGGTATTCAACCATTTTCACTTGAGCCGCCATCTTGGGACTCGGTGCGACRGCATGGCTATAGTGTTCMTCAAGATAGATATCTTCTGGTCGAACACCTAAAATCAGTCCGCCARAATTTTTCGAGCAGTCTAMWTGWWAATCCGTACCGATATGACTCAAATCAATTTTATAGGAGCCCRACTGAAAAAACGACCTCCCCTCMTGTAGAATGGCACGTCCATGGATAARATTCATGGGTAGAGACCCCACAAAYCCTGCAACAAACTGATCAACAGGATTATTATAGACCTCTTCCGGTGTTCCTGTCTGRCAGGCTACGCCTTGGTTTAAGATGACCACYCGATCTGCCATGGTCATGGCTTCRTGCTGATCATGAGTGACATAGATCGAAATAGCTCCGCATTGTTCRTGGAATTTYAAAATTTCTTGRCGCATCTCAATTCGCAATTGSGCATCTAAATTTGATAGTGGTTCGTCAAATAAAATAACTTTCGGTTTGCGAACAAAMGCTCGTCCCAAAGCCACTCGCTGCCKTTGGCCGCCACTGAGAGCTCCTGGYTTTTTGTCCAGTAAGTCTTGGAGRTGCAAAATCTTTGCCGCYTCCGTCACGGTTTTTTCGATKTTCCGAGCTGGCTCCTTGCGAATCCTCATTCCAAAGGCGAGATTTTCATATACATTCATATGRGGAAACAGCGCATAATTTTGAAAAACCATTGAGATATTTCGTAAATTAGACTCCACGTTGGTGATATCCTGGCCATCCAGATTGATCGCACCATGTGATACGGGAACAAGACCAGCAATCATCCGCAATACTGTCGATTTACCGCAACCGGACGGTCCCACTAATACGACAAACTCCCCCGGTTTAAATTTCGCGGAAAGCTGCCGAATCGTTGGGTGTTCATTTCCTAAATAATGTTTTTCTAGATTCTTTAGTTCTAGTCCTTCCATAGTGTTAACCTTTTATCCCGCTCGAAGCCAAAGCCTCGACGAAATATTTTTGAAAGAAGCTATAGCTGATAATAATCGGCAAGACCAACATCATATTCGCGGCCATTTCAATTCCGAATTGACCACCTGATTCGCCGCCCTTGGTGAATAAAACCACCATTTGCGGCAACGTCATCATGGCTTTTTCGTGCACAACGATCATGGGCCATAACACTTCATTCCACGATCCCATAAAGGTTAATATTCCAATTGTGACAATGGCGGGCTTTGCCAAGGGCCAAAATATCTTGCGCAATATCTGGAATTCGCTGGCTCCTTCCATGCGGGCCGCTTCCATGAGTTCATAGGGAATCGTCATAAATGTTTGCCGGAAAATAAGAATACCCAGTCCACTCATCAATGACGGCACGATGAGTCCCAGATAGGAATCCGCCCAACCGAAATAGACGATGAGTTGATACAGCGGGATCAATGTCAATTGGCCAGGTATCATCATGCTGATCATCACGATGGCCATGATGGCTCCTTGACCCTTGAACTGTAGTTTGGCCAATGAATAGCCCACGAGAGAGGAAAAGAAAAGAACCGAACAGGTCACCGTTCCTGCAATGAAACAACTATTGATAAATGCCCGACCTATGGGAATCCGATCAAAAACGGCTTGATAATTGGCTAGGGTAAAATTTTCTGAAAACAAACCTAGATCATGAAATTCTGAAATAGGCCGTAGAGAGATCGACCCCATCCATAAAAACGGATAGATAAACGACACTGCACCGGCAATTAACATCACGTAGACTAGTAATCTTCTCATGCTCATTAGTAATAACGTTCTGAATCGAGGTATTTCTTTTGTATAAAAACACACACCATAATAATCAAGGCTAGGGCAAACCCCAATGTCGCAGCATAGCCCATATGCTGAAATGAAAACGCCTGCTTATACATATACAGAACGACTGACATCGTACTCCCTAGAGGCCCACCGCCCGTCATCACATACGGCTCAATAAATAAGTTAAACCCACCTAGTGTCGACAGCACAACAACCAATAACATCGTCGGCTTTAACAGTGGCAGAGTGATGTAGCGAAATTCCTGCCACGAAGAGGCCCCTTCCATTTTTGCGGCTTCGTAGACCGGTTGTGGGATCGCTAAAATACCGGCAAGAAAAAAAACGATATAGAGACCAAGATTTTTCCATGTGGCCATAATGGCAATCGCTGGCATGGCAATTCCTGGGTCTGTAAGCCACGGCACCGCATCAATCCCTGCCAGCGATAAGACATAATTAATGAGACCACCTTCTGTTGAATAGAGCCGTTGCCACAATATGGTCACGGCAGCACCAGAAATCACCACGGGAAGAAAAAATGTCGCGCGGAAAAACACTCGGCCTTTTAGGGGTTTCGCGAGAGCGACAGCAAGGGCAAGCGCTATTATGATTTGCAGCGGAATGTGTATCGCTAAAAAATATAGGGTATTCGTCAAGGCCTGCCAGAATAAATGGTCTGACATAAGATATTTGAAATTTCTTAATCCGACGTATTKMGGGTCGGTAATCARATCCCAGCGATGAACAACTAGATACAGAGAAAACCCGACTGGATAAAGAAAAAARACCAAAAGATGGATCACRTAAGGACTCGTAAATACAAGTCCGGCTTTTGAATKTGATTGTTCAGATTGCATCGGGTTCACCAATTTCKATAAATATGWTCAACATGGTTTGCGGCATTTTCGATGGCTTTTWTTGCCGGGATAGTTCCATAYACTGCGGCCGCCTCATATTGCTGCCCCAAAAAATCAAGGATTTCCACGATATGTTCCGAATTATCCCCGGGCTTGGTAAAGGGAACTTGCGAGGCAAACGGAATCAGATCCTTTCTTCTGACAAAAATCTCCTTATAATAGCTGTCATTGATTAATTCTTTGCGAACTGGAATTTGACCGGTTATGTCGAGTAATAATTTATCTGCCTTCTTCGACGTCATGAATTTGACGAACTCCCATGCCGCCTCAGGGTGCTGAGTATTTTTAAAAACCACAAAGGATTTTGGATCCCCATATGTATAGGCTTCCCCAGTATGGCCATCGGGAACCGGGATGGGAATCGTTTTGAAATTAAATTTTTGTGGCATCGACCGTTCAAACATTTTAAGAGCCCAAGGGCCAACGATAGTCATGCCAACTTTTTGTTGGACAAATAGATTCGACACCGTACCGGATATAGGGAAATACCCGCGGCCAAAACCCCTCTGGAAAAAATCCATCACCGCGATACCCGAGACGTTATTAAAATCAGCCCGGCCTTGGTTTAATAGAGAGCGACCGTTTGTGGCCGCCATGTAAAATGGCAGAAAATCATATAAACGCTGCCACCAAAGAACCGTCGTCGACGGACTCATCGCCCATCGATCAATTCGCCCGTCCCCATCGGTGTCAGCCGTCAGCTTCTTAGCGGCCGTCCAAAATTCACCATAGGTTCTTGGGGGTTTGATTTTAAGCTTTTGAAAGAGATCGMTATTATACACCAGCATGACTGGATTCAATTTCCATGGTAACTGATGGTAATGGCCRTCKGGCGAGCGGTAGTCTTTCAAGATMGTGGCGCCGATCCGTGCCTCTGTTTCTKTGGCAAARTTTTTTAAGCCATCCAATCTTAACAGGCTATCGGCCTTCACAAATYTATTCAGCATGGCCGGCAGCATATTGGAATAAATATCAGGATTGGTTTTCGCAACGATGGCGGCTAACARGACCTCTTCGCTGCTCGCACCAGCTGGGACGGGTTGTAATTTTATAGGGGTTTCAGAATGGCTATGATTCCACTCTTTCACCAGGCGTTTGGCGAGTTCAATTTCCTCGAGGTTGGTGGCGCACCAATAGATGAGCGGCGCTCCGACACTAATTTCAGCATATAATAAAAAGATGGCTAGAAGTATGATCCTCATTATGGCTCCATATGAGAGACTCCCACATTCAAACATGAAGTGCACCACGTGTTTCCCGAAAGACTTTGTACGGGGTACGATAGTCTAAACACTTCCGCGGTCGATTGTTCAATAATTTTTCGATGCGATGGATCTCCCTCTTCCCCAGCGCATGAAAATTGGTTCCTTTGGGGAAGAACCGTCGGATCAACCCATTGACCTATTCCACACTGCCTTTCTCCCAACTGTGATCGGGGGCACAAAACAATGACTCGGTGCCCAAGGCCTTATTCATCCCTTCATGCAATGTGTTTTCACTGCCAGTATCATAGGTCATGGATTGTGTGAGTGAGCAAGGATAGGCTTTCAGCCGACGAAGCATGACTTTTTTGGTTGCCGCCGCTGTTTTGTGTCCAAGAAAACGTATATGCGTCAGGCGACTTTTGCCATTGACCAAGACATTCAGCCCATGCTGGCGGTCCCACGCCACAATCATATCGACTTCCCAGTGCCCGCACTCCCTGCGCACGGTCGCCGCCAGAGGGCGCAACGCCACGCTGATCCTGTTCTTGATCTGCTCGCCGGTCTTCCGAAACGGCCGCTTCGGTTTCSGCTTGTGATGGTGCMTGGSAAKTAAATCTCCGTGGACTACACTTACTCTGAAGAAGTAGACCCTGTTGGGGGATTAGATATGTCTGAAAAGAAACTGGTAAAACCCGTTGCACTGGCTAGCGCTATCGCGCTGGCCGGCTCATTTGCTGCCATCAGCGTAGCTCAGGCCGACTCCGGAACGAGTCCGTTTGCCATGACGACACTGTCAGCGGGCTACATGCTCAGTGCTGAAGAAGGTAGACCTGCTACATCCATGCGGCTTACCGGACAGCAACGGCAACTGAGCTCACGATAGGCGACTGACCCCTGTTGCTTTATTTGTCCGATTCTCGCTGCGCCAGATAATGCCTGTCCGCCGCGCGAGACCGGTGCCTGCTGCACACCGCAGACCGGGGTTTGCAACATCAAGACGGACTGTGATTGCGTGGACGGTGGCGGAGAATATCGCGGGGACGATAGCACCTGTGGTCCGCCCAATCCCTGCGAG
>LXTH01000154.1 GCA_001643555.1 Nitrospirae bacterium SPGG5
TTCATGGTCACACTACTCAGGTTGCTTCAATTTTGGCTCAGGACAAGGCGCGAGGCGCGCAGAACCGACCCCTATTGAGCCGCCTGTCCTGAGGTCCGCGAAGGATGAGGATTCGAGCACCACAGCAGCGCCATCATGAGACAAAAGGGAAGTGACCTGAGTAGTGACCATGAATGGTAAGGGATGACCCTATAAGGGTTGAAGAAGGAAGGTCTCAGCCCTCAGCAACGGCAATGATGGCTACTTTCTTGTAGTAACCACAAGAAAGGCAGGTGCGATGGGGCAACATCCGCTCATGACACTGAGGACAAATTGAAAAACTCGGGGCCACGAGTTTAATATGAGTCCGTCGTTTATCCCGCCTCGCCTTTGAATGTCTGTGTTTTGGATTCGCCATAAAATTTCCTCAAATAGTCGTGTACCTAATTTTCGCTGAACTCTTTACAATAAACTCGCCGACTACCTTTGTGATGTGGGTGGAGATTTCAGTTTGTCACGTAAAACCGCAAACGGTGATTCAGGCATCAGAGAGTCACATCCACATTGTCGCTGGTTGAGATTCTGACCACACACCTGACACAACCCCTGACAATGCTCCTGACACAATGGCTGAATGGAAATGGATAAGATCAACAGCTCCCGAAGCATCTCAGCCACATGGAATCGATCATTCAGAATGGGGTAGCTGTCAGTCTCCTCACCCTGTTGTTCACTATTTTTTGCTTTTCGCCCTTTAGGTTTCTCTTTTGTTGCAGAAGCATCATGGCTCCGATAGTAGGCCGCCACCGGAATATTCGCGACATTCTTAAAGACACCTAAGCACCGGATGCATTCTTGAAGCAGGACACCTCGAAGATCCCCATCCACCCAAGCTTCATGCTCTGCGGCATGGATTGTGGCTGTGAATTCCAGCTCCCCTAGAAACTCGGGGTCGCCTTCCCTCAGATCCAAATCCATGCGAGTGACTTGACTGGCATAGTCAAGACCATCGAAGGGAATATCATTAAGACTGATGTCCAGCGAGGCCATAGTGCCGTTATCCTCGCTATTCCATTTGTCACCACCCAGGTCACTTCCCTTTTGTCTCATGACGGCGTTGCTGCGGTGCTCGAATTCTCACGTATCCAATATACGCTTCGGTTCTGCGCTCCTCACGCCTTGTCCTGAACCAAAATTGAAGCAACCTGAGTAGTTACTTCCATTTTTAGGCATTCAACCCGGCATGCAATTTAAAGAAGTGAACAGCGAAACGTATCGCCTCTCACTGCCATCACGGACATTCAGAAGCGTTTATCGCTCCTCAGCAAAGGCCAACAGAGCAATGCTTCTGGCGCGTTTTATCGCAAGGGTAAGCTTCCGTTGATGCCGCATACAGTTTCCCGAGGTCCGCCTTGGAATAATCCGACCACGTTCCGTCAAGAAATTTCGCAATAACGGCACATCTTTAAAATCCAAAGGGGTTTTCTCTTGACAAAACCGACACGTTCGACGCCGCTGAAAAAGCCTATTACCTCTTTCCACGTTTCAGTCTCCTACCGTCTTAACATCTGATCCGATCCAACAAGGGACTGTTGAATAATTTAAAAATTTCCATATTGCCGTTCACATGTGACCTATCAAATGAACATCAAGCAACATTTGGGGATGTTCGAAAATGTGCACTCACCAAGGCCGCAGGCGCTTCCGGCCTTCGTAGCCACTTCGGCGGAGTAGGCTTGGCGCGCGGAGCGTACGGGTYAGTACGTGAGCACGACAAAGGGCCGAGAACSCCGCTGGCTTGTCTGCCGTAGCCTTGGCGAAGGCTGGCGCCATTTTTCAACATTCCCTTCAGGTTGACACCACAAGTTCTGGGTCATTACCATGGTTCCTTAGATCTATGTATTAGGAATCCAACGCACTTTAGGCTGAGGGACATCAATATGTTTGGTACAATGGGAATTTCTGAACTCGTCATTATTCTGGTGATCGTGTTAATCATTTTTGGCGCCGGTCGGCTTCCCCAGATTGGGGAAGGGGTGGGGAAGGCGCTCAGGGGATTTAAAAAAGAAATCAGTGAAATTCCGCCTCCGGTTGAAGAGCAAAATCCTGTGGCCCCTTCTGAAACCCCAACGCAAACACAGCCTGCGGCAGCGCCGAGTGCCCAGGAACCATCAGCCTCTCAACCCGTTGCTCAGCCCGCCACGCAACAACCCTATAAAGCAGGACCTGAACGAACTCCCGGCACCTTAGCCGCTATGGTGTATAGCGGAATAGGTCCAGAGCCCGTCCAGCCCGTTTCAGAGCAGCCAGAAGTTGCCCCAGCATCCACGTACGTTGAACAGCATGCACCGGTGAGTATGGAACAACGAGCCTCGGGGACGGTTCCTCGCCAAACGGCTCAGTACCCCCCCATGCCAACCTCAGTCACGCCGACCCCAACCGGGAAACGCCCCTCAGCCGTGGTCAACAAAGAAGCTGTTGCACGAGTTCAAGCCCAACAATCCGCCATAAAAGCCAAGACYGCTNNNACYAAGCCCAASACKGGGTCGCCAGAGGATTTACAAAGCCTCGGCGAGGGACTGGGYGGSGCCTTGCGAACYTTCCGGGAAGCCACCGCTGATGTGCGWAAYTCCATCGATCCAGAGATGCGGACGATTCAAGCYGAATTGGAWGCMGCGAAAAAGGAAGTCGAAGAAACCATTGAGGTAGCGAAGCAGCCTMYTCTYCCMAAAGACCCACCTTCATCGACMTAAATTCCSTTGATTATAGCTACTTCAATTAACTTMCAYTCTCTCTSCTGAGGGTGGAAGAACCATAGATTAAATCCGAARCTCGAATATCGAAATYCGAAACAATTGAGAATGACMAGATTGAAATATTCRCATTTAGGATTTTGGGCTTGTTTCGAAATTCGATATTCGCATTTCGAGTGTATGACATTTATTTGGAATGGCTATACACGGCGCAGGCAGGCTTTACTACCCTACATAACCCTTGTGTTTGTGCTGATGGTGATCTGTGTGGGCTGTCAGGCAGACTCCACTCGAAACGATCCTCTGACGTTAACCGCCGCGTTAGTGGAATTGCTTCAGGATCCCTCTCCAGACGTCCGGCGAACCGCGGCGCTGTCTCTTGGGAAAATTGGGCATTCCGCAGGAACACAGGGATTGGCCAAGGCATTATCTGATCCAGATCCTTTAGTTCGAGAATATAGTGCCTGGGCTCTTGGCCAAATCGGAGAAGAAATCAATACGGATGCAGCCCTCGCAGTCGTATCTGCCTTGGGAGACGAGCACCCAGCGGTCAAACAATCAGCAGCGAAAGCATTAGGAAATATCGGAATACGAAGGTCTATGATTCCTTTGCTCATCGAAGGATTGAAAGTCGGCGAAGTCCAGAGCCGCCGTGCGGTGGTCGATGCGCTCATGCACCTGGAAGGGAAAAATGCGTACTCCGCACTCCTTGCTGTTTTGGACGACCCTGACCCCAACGTTCGGCAAGGAGCCATTGCCGCCTTAGGAGAATTAGGTGATCGACATGCACTTCCCCTGTTTCGAAAAAGCTTGTTGAGTGATCCGAATGTGGGAGTACGAACCGAAGCGGCTTATCGTCCAAACTTGGCGATCTGTTAATTGGCCTGCCGAAGCCATGGACGCAGTTCTGACCCTTTCATTCTGGCCGGAGGGCGACGCTGCACGAATAGAGCTGGTGCATGTCAACGTCCCTGCTGAAGACTTTGCCGGTGTAAGCCAAGGTTGGGAGAAATATTACTGGAACCCATGGCGTGCTCATCTCAGTGAATAACGCATCGATATACGGACGTCGCTGTGGCTTTCAAATAACGAAACAGCTCGCGTGGATAAACAGATTCACTAACCATACCGTTAAGGTCCACGCTGTAACCATAGTGCAGGTATAGCGACAGTCCCAGTGTGGGTATTGCGAATCCCAGCGTGCCAAGCGGCCAACTCCAGCCGGCTCCGGTCCATCGTCCGGCTCCTCTGAATAAGGTCAGCGCTGAGAGAAAAATCACTGCCAGCATCGGTCCGGCATTTCTTAACGGGTAGGCAATGGCTCCCTCCACATAAACCGCATACGCAATGGCAGCAAACGTGACGAACAGCACGGGGAGCATGCGGACGAAGATTATTGCCGCAGTTGATTTCACATCAATTAGATGAATTGCGCACGAGAATGGGGAAATTCAGCTATGTGCCGGGTTGTACGTTGTCCAGATTTAGKTCCGGGTTGTACTGSCGMAACAGCCACATGGGTACTTTGTACTGCCGCCGGGTGAGCTCCCACAGGGACTCTCCCTGGGCAATAACATGCGTGTGCGTGGCGCGGATATGCCAGACCATGAAAAAGGCCTGCTGTAAATCACTCTGGTACGCGACTCGCCGTCGTTCAAACTCCCGGGGGCTGACTTTCGAGAAATCCAGTTTCAATCGATGGCCGATCACCACTGGTCGACCATAGCGCCTGGCACTGAGTCGCCGCAGCTGGCTCGCCCTGATATCCAGCCATTCCGCGTAGTGGCCCAGCGTTTCCGACGCTTGTACTTCAATGCTGTGATCGTCCGCAACCGTGTAGTCGCTTGGGTCGGCCAGTAAGGCCATGCCAGTTTCGCTGGGCAACAATTCCCCCGCCGAATTGCCAGCACCTGTCTCCAGCGCTACCAGCGAGCCCGCCAATGCAGGCACCTCTTCCGCGGGCTCATAGAGGGCTACTTCCACTGACCCCGAAGCAGAGTCTGCAACCCTATTCGGGGCTGCTTCCTGAAAAGAAATCTGCACCAATGTCGGGCTGACAGGACCGGTCTGGGCCACTACGATTGAACCCTCCAGCGGCAACCTCAGCACCTGCCCGATGCGAATCTGGTAGCGCTTGTTCAACCTATTCATAGCCACCACATCCCTGATGGAATGCCCATAGCGCAAGGCTATCTCTGAAACCGTGTCGCCGGGAACAACCTTGTGGAACAGGTCGGGTGTCTGCTCAGAAAAGCGCTGGTTGGCGGGAATGGCCGCCAGTAATTCCCCGGCAGGGGCTACCAAACTCTCTTGGGGAACACGCATTGTATAGCCTTCGGGTATGTGCTTTTTACC
>LXTH01000193.1 GCA_001643555.1 Nitrospirae bacterium SPGG5
GCATGACCCAGTTGAAACTTTCACAGACGCTGGCAAAGACTTCCAGCCCGTGTTCTCTATTTTCAGCAGCCCGAGAGATAACCTCGCGTCTGTCTCCTCTTGAGGTGACATGATACACCGCTCCCCCCCTAAATCTTGGAGGGGGTCCTAAAGAAGAATTGACAAGACTGAACATGCCGATTAGACTTGGTTTTTATGTCGTATCCCCCTTTCGAGGGGATCGTTTCTACGTAAGGTCTTTCCTGGACAGCATGGACACATTTTCAGCACCGGATATTCATTCGGAACTCACTGAGCAGGAGCTGCAGTTGAGCCTTGAGCCTGACCTCATGCCTCGCCATGTCGCGATCATCATGGACGGGAATGGACGATGGGCCGCTTCGCGTGGCCTGCCCCGCATTGCCGGCCATCGAGAAGGCCTAGCGGCTCTCCGTGAGGTCATCAACTTTTTCGACGAATTATCGATTCCCATTCTCACCATTTACGCCTTCTCTCAGGAAAACTGGAACCGGCCACGCGCGGAAGTTGCCTTACTGATGACCCTTCTTGAGCAATTTCTTCAAAAGGAGCGACAAACATTCCAAGATCGGAAAATGCGATTTTTGCCGATCGGTCGCTTGAACGCCTTACCAACATCCACCCAAGCCGTGGTCAATGATGTCGCGGAAGAAACTGCACATTTCACCGACCGGATATTAACCGTCGCCTTGAGTTACGGTGGCCGATCGGAAATCATTGATGCGGTCAATGACCTGCTGGAGGACGCTCGCAACGGGAAGGTCTCTATCCCTATCACGGAAGGCCAATTTGAACAGTATCTAACGACGGCTGACTTGCCCGACCCGGATTTGCTGATTCGCACCAGTGGCGAGGCCCGGATCAGTAATTTTCTTCTTTGGCAACTTGCCTATACGGAATTGCACTTCACCAAAGTCCAGTGGCCAGACTTTCGACGTCGAGAGGTACTCTTGGCCCTACTGGATTACCAAAAACGAGATCGTCGGTTTGGACGTGTGTCTCAGACCGCTTCCTCGCAACGTGGCTCGTGAAACCTCATGCCGGTTCCTCACCCTCATCTTCGAAGACTCCAGACCTGATTCCCTCAGAACCGCCAAAACCGTTTGATCCCAAACGGGTGTACTCCGCGCTGGTGTTTGTTCCTCTGTTTTATCTCCTCACGCGTCACTTACCTCCCATCTTTTTCTTTATCCTCATCACGGTCGTTTCATGTTTGGCCATGTGGGAATTTTACAGTCTCACTTTTGTAGACGAGCCCCACCGGCAATCATCGCTCGTTGGGCTCTTCTGCGGAGGCATCATCTTGGTCTCCCTGCAATGGCCGGCTTTGATGGGATTTCACACGACTTGTATGACCATCCTTGCCGTGCTGATTGCCTATCAAGTGTGGATGGCGCCCTCACCATCGTTCGGCAACATTCCCATGCTCYTGTTCGGCGTGTTCTATATCAGTCTCACCCTCGGCCATTTCCTCAGGATTCGAACACTCCCGGACGGCCCATTTTTGATATTTTTTGTCTTGCTGGTCACGTGGGGTGGAGATGCCGCCGCCTATTTCGTCGGCAGGGGTTTTGGCTCTCGACCCTTGGCCCCCATCCTGAGCCCCAAGAAAACCATCGAAGGCTTAGTGGGTGGTTTGATTGGCGCCACGCTCATCGCGTGGATGGCAAGCCTCTGGTTTTTACCGACATTCACCGTGGCCGATTGCGTGATCTTGGGAATCGCACTGACCCTTCTGGGCACCGTGGGAGATCTTTCGGAGTCCGCGTTTAAGCGCCAGGCCGGAGCCAAAGATTCAGGAAGCTTGATCCCCGGCCATGGAGGATTCTTGGACCGCATTGACAGCCTACTTCTCACTGTGCCTACATTCTATTATTATATGGTCGTCATCAAAGGCTCCGTGGCCCTGTCTTAGGGTTCGCGTACGAATAACTTCCCTTGTTTGGGTGCTGAGACACCTGTCTGGCAAGGCACGAGGACTGCGCATACTCCTCGTATGGAAAGGACGAGCAACGCCGTCAGAGGGGATGGATCGACGCCCAAACAAGGGAAGTTAGTCTTGCGCGAGCCCTGAATTATGAAGCCAACATCATGAAACAAATCATCATCCTCGGCTCTACTGGCTCCATCGGGGCCAGTACGTTGGACATTATCACGAGATTTCCTGATCGGTTCTCCGTCCTCGGACTCGTCGCCGGGAAGAGTGACGACAAGCTCGAAGAACAGATTCGGTCGTTTCGTCCAAAGGTCGTAGCCCTGTCCGAACCACAAGCCGCGAAGCGTTTGCGTGATCGTCTCAATGATTCAACCGTGCAGATTTTGGATGGACCTCAGGGGATCAAAGACGTCGCCTGTCACCCGGACAGTGATCTCGTCATTTCTGCGATCGTCGGAGCCGCAGGGTTAGTCCCCACACTGGCGGCGATTCAGGCCGGTCGGCGTGTGGCGTTGGCGAACAAGGAACCGATGGTGATGGCCGGCCAGTTGATGCAAGAAGAGGCGCATCGACAGGGGCTGCCAATCTTCCCGATCGATAGCGAGCACAGCGCGATCTTCCAGGCCCTGGTTGGCCATCGCCGTGAGGATGTCCGGCGCATCATCCTGACGGCTTCAGGAGGCCCGTTTTGGGACTTTACCTACGAACAAATGAAGGATGCCACTCTGGAAAAAGCCCTAAAACACCCCAATTGGGACATGGGCGCGAAAATTACCATTGATTCGGCCACGCTCATGAATAAAGGGCTCGAAGTCATCGAGGCCCGATGGCTCTTCGATTGCCCGCCGTCTCAACTTGATATCGTGGTTCACCGAGAAAGTATCATTCATTCTCTGGTAGAATATCGAGATGGATCGGTGATAGCCCAGCTCGGGTTACCAGATATGCGCACCCCCATTTCATACGCCATGAGTTATCCAGAACGCGTTCCTTTGGATCCGCCACAGCTTGATCTTTGGAAATATGGAAAATTGACGTTTTATCAACCGGACACGACACGATTTCCCTGTTTGGATTTGGCCTACGAAGCACTCAAAGGAGGAGGCACATTGCCTGCGGTGTTGAATGCCGCCAATGAGGTTGCCGTCGAGGCCTTTCTCAACAGCGGCATTTCATTTGTGGACATTGCCCAGGTGATTGATCACACGATGAACGCGGCAACGCCTCAAACCTTAACCTGCATTGATGATGCACTGGAAGCAGACCGATGGGCTCGGGAAAAAGCGGAATCGTGTATTCACAGCCTGACATCATAAAATGTCTTTCAACAACCTTGGTTCGTACTAAACTCTATGTCCCCTGATCTCATTTACGTCATTGGTCAAAAGCTCTGGTGGTTTCTGGTGGTCCTGGGTGTGCTCGTGACGTTTCACGAGTTCGGCCACTTCATCGTTGCCAGATGGGCCGGGGTCAAGGTACTCAAATTTTCGCTCGGGTTCGGCCCGAAATTGTTTAGCCGCCAAGTTGGGGATACCGAATATATCGTCTCGCTTTTTCCCCTGGGCGGATACGTCAAAATGTTCGGTGAAGATCTGGGCGAATCGATCTCTCCTCAAGAGCAGGAAGAATCGTTCGTCCATAAATCTTTGTGGAAACGCACGCTCATTGTCGCGGCTGGCCCAGGGTTTAACTTCCTCCTGAGCTATCTCATTTTTAGTGCGTGGCTAGCAACTGGTGCTCCACTTCCCGTACCAACCTTCGAAGAAATGACTCCGACGATTCAAGCGATACGAGCCGAGTCGCCCGCCAGGACAGCCGGGCTTGAAATCGGCGATAAGGTCACACGGATCAATGAGCAAGAGATCACGACACACCACGACGTCTTTGCGATGATCGCCGAAAGTCAGGGACGCCCTCTCACCGTTGAAATCCTGCGAAGTGGACAACACAAAACGTTTGTCGTCACTCCCGAACTCATGGACCCCAACCCAACCGATGAACCGGTCTACCTCATTGGAATCGAAGAAGCGGCACCGGTCGTGACGTCCGTCATGCCGGACATGCCAGCCATGGCTGGCGGGCTACAAGAAAACGATCGAATCGTGGCGATAGAGGACGAGCCGATTCATACGTGGTCCCAAATGACGACCATCGTCAGAGGGAGTGCCAATCAACCCCTCGAATTTCGTGTGGATCGACACGGYGCCCTCATCACACTCACGGTTACGCCAGAACCKTTCGAGACCACGGAACATGACCTGCCCATAGAAATTGGGAAAATTGGCATCACCGGGCCTGGACGTTCAGTCGTCCGCGCGGATTCTCCCCTGACGGCCCTGTTTCACGGCCTTCAGGCCACGTGGGGATGGTCGGAATTGACCGTCGTCGGCATTTACAAGATCCTCACCGGAGAGATTTCATCGAAAAATCTTGGTGGGCCCATCATGATTGCCAGCGTCTCGGGCCAAGCTGCGGAAAACGGCATGTCCAATCTGGTGTTATTGGTGGCGATTTTGAGCATCAACCTCGGCATACTCAATCTGCTACCCATTCCCATTTTAGATGGAGGCCATCTCTTTTTCTTAGCCTGTGAAGCCATCTTGCGTCGTCCACTCGGAGAACGCCAGCGTGAGTTTGCCCAGCAAGTTGGAATGCTGTTGCTCTTCAGCCTCATGATCTTTGCCTTTTTCAACGATATCCAACGCCTCCTTCAATAACACACCCCCTCTTGACAAAATCCTCCGCTTCTCACGATAACAGGAAGAACAGAAGGAATACCAAGCCAGCTTTCCATTTATTTTTATTTGTATAAAGGCCTTTCGATTATGCGAACTTCTCAAGTCTTGATTCCAACCCTTCGGGAAGATCCTGGTGAAGCCGAAGTCGTCAGCCATCGACTCATGCTCAGAGCCGGCATGATCCGAAAGGTCGCGGCGGGAATTTATACCTATTTACCAATGGGCCTTCGGGTCATTAGGAAAATTGAGAGCATCATCCGTGAAGAGATGAATCGAGCTGGTGCACAGGAAATCCTGATGCCCATTCTCTCTCCTGCCGAACTCT
>LXTH01000090.1 GCA_001643555.1 Nitrospirae bacterium SPGG5
TTCGTGAAGAAGACATTCTAGGCGTCTTTGTTGACGATTAAGTCTACATTCGTCATTCACCCAGTTCTCAATTACTTGAATATCTAGAATTTGAAGTTACACTTTAAAGTTTGATGGAGGAAGATTATGCCGAAACAGTTACTATATGGAGATCAAGCCCGGAGTGCGATTCTCCAGGGTGTGAACCAATTGGCCAATGCCGTAAAGGCGACGTTGGGCCCGTTAGGCCGGAACGCCATTTTAGACAAGAAATTTGGTGCCCCAACAATCACCAAAGACGGTGTGACCGTGGCGAAAGAAATTGAACTGTCAGACCCCTACCAAAACATGGGTGCCCAACTCGTCAAAGAGGTAGCCAGCAAAACCAGTGATGTGGCTGGTGACGGAACCACCACGGCTACCGTGTTGGCCCAAGCCATTTACCGCGAAGGGGTAAGGAACATCAGCGCCGGTGCCAATCCAATGGAATTGAAGCGCGGGATTGATAAAGCCGTTGAAGTAGTCATTGGAGAGTTGAAGAAAATCAGCAAGCCCTGCCATTCCAAAAAAGA
This sequence comes from Nitrospirae bacterium SPGG5, assembly GCA_001643555.1. The sequence continues at coordinate 552 of LXTH01000090.1, forward strand.
AATCGGCCAAATCGGTTCTATTTCTGCCAACAATGACCCCACCATTGGCGATCTCATTGCCGAAGCCATGGACAAAGTTGGAAAAGATGGCGTGATCACTGTGGAAGAGGCCAAATCCATGAGCACCTCCTTGGACGTAGTTGAGGGTATGCAATTCGACCGGGGTTACATTTCCCCATACTTCGTCACAAATGCCGAGCGCATGGAAGCTGTCCTGGAAGATGCCTTCATTTTGATCAACGAGAAAAAAATCAGTGCCATGAAAGACTTACTCCCCATTCTGGAGCAAGTCGCCAAAATGGGCAAACCCTTGGTGATTCTCGCTGAAGATGTAGAAGGCGAAGCCTTGGCAACCCTCGTGGTCAACAAGCTTCGGGGAACGTTGAATATYTCCGCCGTGAAAGCCCCAGGCTTCGGTGATCGCCGCAAGGCCATGCTCGAAGACATTGCCATTCTCACCGGAGGTCAAGTCATTTCAGAAGAAGTCGGTCTGAAATTAGAGAATGTGAAACTCACCGATCTTGGCCGTGCCAAACGCATCACCATCGACAAAGACAACACCACAATCGTGGAAGGTTTTGGAGATCCCAAGAAGATCGAAGGCCGCGTGAAGCAAATTAAAACTCAAATTGATGAAACCACTTCTGAGTATGATGGCGAAAAGCTCCAAGAGCGGTTGGCAAAAATTGTAGGTGGTGTGGCCGTGATTAACGTAGGTGCCGCAACGGAAACTGAAATGAAGGAAAAGAAAGCCCGCGTCGAGGACGCCCTTCATGCGACAAAAGCCGCTGTTGAAGAAGGGATTGTCCCTGGAGGCGGCGTGGCTTTTCTCCGAACCCTTCCAGCTTTGGAAAAATTGAAATTAGAGGGCGATCAACAATTCGGTGTGAATATTATCCGTCGCGCCCTCGAAGAACCAATTCGGTTGATTGTAGAAAATGCCGGTGTCGAAGGTTCCATTGTCGTGGATAAAGTGAAACACGATAAGACAAACCGAGGATACAATGCTGCCACTGGTGAATACGTCGATATGGTGGAATCCGGTGTGATTGACCCAACCAAAGTCACCCGTTGCGCATTACAAAATGCCGCGAGTGTCGCTGGGTTAATGTTGACCACCGAGGTGACCGTCACCGATCTTCCAGAAGACAAAAAAGATGGCGGCATGGGCGGCGGCCATGACCATGGTATGGGTGGCATGGGCGGTATGGGTGGCATGGGCGGAATGATGTAATTTTCGTCTAATCGAAAGTAGGTTATTGTCCGAAGGCCCGAGGAAGAATATCTCCTCGGGCCTTCGTGTTTATTGTCAAATCCATCCCTTTGAGAACTTTCCCATTCCATTTCCTAGCCTGATGAACAGCTTCTGTGTTATATACGAACAATCGAACACACTGAAGCATAACACCGATTTTTTGTAACTACTCAGGTATTTAGGCTGAAGGCTAAAGACTGAAGGCTATCACTCATCATGCTTAACGTTTTGTATGATCACGCATGATTGCCCCCTAAAAGCCTTCGGCCTTCAGTCTATCCACCTGAGTTACGATTTTTTTACTGAAAGGACACCGTGATGAAGCAGTATATGATTGGATTCCTGATGATGGGTTTAATGTGTGGCACCCTGCTGCTGGGACACACATCTACGTCCTTTGCAGCCCCTCAGACAGAATCCATGTGCACCATCGGTATGGTCAAGGGAGAGAAAGGTCGGACTTGTGAAGTACCTATTCCTGATGGCTGTACTACCGCGAAGGTACCAGGCTATGATCAACCTTGGGCGGATATTTCTAAAGGTGGGGCAACCACATGCCAATTTGATACACAAAAAACTGATTGGGCCACCATCATCACTGGATCCTGTGGACCCTGTGCAACTGATAACTGCTCAGCACAATTCAGCGTGAAATTCAATTGCTCAGGTAGCACGGGGGGATACAAGCCTCAATCTCGAAAAACCCATTAAATCGCTCGAGAAGCCTGTGACTTCACCTCACAACCAATATTCACCGTCGCCTTGCAAGCCGTGCCGACTTTATCAGATTCCATAAAACAGGCTGCCACCGCGCTTGGATTTGATGCCGTGGGCATCGCCTGCCTGGATCCCTTAGATTCACAGTCCATTACCTCCACCACCCACGCAAATTCGTCCTCTCCCACCTCGCTCCTTCAATACCTCCGGGAGTGGCTCTCAATGGAGTATCACGGAACCATGCAATGGATGGCCAAAGACCCCGAGCGTCGAGCTGATCCACGAAAGATTTYACCTGGGTGCCRATCTATTATCTGTGTCGGCATGAACTACTGGACCGACATCCAGCCAGAAGAGGGMCCAGGTTWCGGMAGGATTGCKCGMTAYGCCTGGGGWAAAGACTACCATCAWCTTTTGMWAAARCGCCTAAAAAATCTCGAACAATCAATTTYGGRATTCGCCCCGGAATCCACCACWCGYAGTTACGTCGATACCGGCCCGATCATGGAAAAGRTTTGGGCKCAACGAGCTGGCTTGGGATGGATCGGGAAACACTCGAATCTGGTRTCACCMACCCTTGGRTCGTGGCTWCTKTTRGGAGAAATTTTAACGACGCTRGASTTAGAACCAGACGAACCYGGCASTGATCTCTGCGGRACCTGCACRCTGTGYATTCGAGCCTGTCCCACTCAGGCRATTAYCGAACCSTATRTCGTTGATGCCACRAAATGYATWTCKTATTTGACCATCGAATACCGYGRCGACCTGAATTCYATCCCCCAAGAACTTCGCTCACAAATGGGCAATCGAATCTTTGGCTGCGATGACTGCCTGGACGCCTGCCCATACAACGTGTACGCCTCACCAACCAAAGAAACAGCTTTTTTCCCAACCCCACTCACACGAAGCCCGAAACTCAATCAACTCTCACAGATGAACGAAGAATCTTTTGCGAACACCTTTCAGGGCAGTCCCATTCGCCGACCAAAACATTCCGGGTTTCAACGCAATATCCAAGTGGCCCTATCCAACGATACAGGGACTGCTCAAAAAGGCCATCCAGCAAGGCCGTAAGCAGCGAAGAGAGCGAGGCGTCGGGATGAGTACCTTGAGCCCTCCGAGCAATGAGAACGCAGCTGGTGGCCTTTTTGATCAGTCCCCTCTAGCGCAGCTCAACAATCGTCACCCCATCCCCACCCTCTCCCTGCATGCCCGGTCGATACGACTCGACATACGGGGAATTTGATAAATATTGTCGTGTCGCAATTTTCAGTTTGCCCGTTCCATGGCCATGAATGACATGCAGCGATTTGGCAACCGTGAGCGCAGCTTCGTCGAGACGTGAGGCCAGACATTCCAGAGCCTCTTCCACRGTTTGCCCACGAACGTCAATCGTCAACAACCCAGAAGGTRATGGGGACGTGCGATTCTGTTCGGCAAATCYTTTTCCTGTTTTTYTATTGGGAGAAGCATGAGTGGCCGACAAAGAATTTGACGGTGTATCGCCCCCTTGACTTCTCCCGATKAGAAGCTCAACKGCAACCGACAGCTCTGAATCCCCTACCTGAAGACGAACYCGCTTCTTTCCTTGAGGATTTTCAAGCAACGTTCCAGATGTGCCTARATGTGAGAYTTCGACCAAGGCGCCGRCCYSTAAGGAATCRAGWGGAATYGYCWGACTRTCATCTTGGGTATTTCGAATCAATTCCCCTTCAATRTCACTCACGCGTTGYTTGGCTKCTTTCGCTTTGACCAGAGACTTGTCCTGTTTCAGRGCATCCAGTGTTTGCCGGATTTCCGTTCGAGCCCGAGTGAGTTCTTCTTTGAACTTCTTTTTGACTTTGCGCAATTCCTCACGCTCCGTCATGCGGAGACGATCAACGCGCTCTTGTATTTCGGCTGCGGCGCTCTCAGCCGTRTGTCGATGKGTTTCAGCATCTTCGAGTTCTTGACGAAGCCGATGGTGCATAGCCTGTAGGTCTGAAAAGACATGATCCAATTGGCGGTCCTGTTGATGCACAATATCCGACGCCTGTTTGAGAATGCCTGGATCCATGCCTAGGCGACCGGCAATATCCAACGCGGAAGAACCTCCGGGCACTCCCTGAATAAGCCGATAGGTTGGCGTCAGAGTCGCCACATCAAACTCAAGGCTCGCATTGAGAAATCCAGGCGTCGAGAAAGCTAACGTCTTCAAGGAATTGTAATGAGTCGTGACCACAACCTTAAAACCCAACTGAGCAAAGTGAATGAGAACTGCCTCGGCCAACGCCGCGCCCTCTGCCGGATCGGTCGAACTGATCACTTCATCGAGCAACACCAAAATGGGACCGGCAGTCCCTGAAGATTGAGAATGCCCGATGTCCAACAGTTCGACTATTTTGGTCAGGTGCGCGGAAAAGCTGGACAGATCTTTGGCCAAATCCTGAGTATCCCCGATATCCGCATACGTTTCCGCAAAAAACCCCATCACAGAT
>LXTH01000057.1 GCA_001643555.1 Nitrospirae bacterium SPGG5
CTCCACAGGAACCCCAAGGGGTAATTCCGCAACTCCAACAGCGACCCGCGCATGCCGCCCGGCATCACCGAAAATTTCCACGAGTAGATCCGACGCACCGTTTATGACAGAGGGTTGCTCAACAAACCCGTCATGGGAGGCCACGTATCCCGTCATCTTCACGATCTGCTTCACCCGATCTAGAGTGCCCACGGCCAAACGAATATTGGCCAGCGCATTGAGTAAAGTCAGTTTCGTGGCTTCATAGCCTTCTTCTTTGGACACGTCCAGCCCCAATTTTCCTTGATACACAATTCGGCCATCGCGGGTCGGAACCACCCCACTAAGAAAAAGCAGGTTTCCAACCTGCGCGTAAGGAACATACGTGGCCACCGGCTTGGGAGGAGCGGGCAAGATCAAGCCCAGTTCGGTTACACGTTGTTCAAAAGACATGGTAAAGAATTTTAACTTTCAACGAGTATATGTCATTTAACCCTCGCCCCTGAGGGGAGACCTGCCGGCGCGCCGAAGCGCTATGGCGAAGGCGTGGGGAAGGGTGAGGGGTTGATTCATCAGAAAGAGCAAATGCCATAACTTCGCAAGGCACTCATGAAAATATAAATCATGATACGTCGAATTTACGAAGAACGCCGGCGCTGTTGCAACTGAAACTTTTTCACAGCCCGATTATGTTCGGCCAARGTGGCGGAAAATTGATGGCTCCCATCATTGCGGGACACAAAGTACARATAGTTGGTGGGAATGGGAAACAACGCGGCACGAATCGAAGCTTCACCCGGACTGGCAATTGGCCCAGGAGGAAGTCCTCGCACACGATAGGTATTGTACGGACTATCCACGGACAAGTCTTTTTTCCTCAAATTTCCATCAAAATGTGCGAGCGCATAAATCACCGTAGGATCACTTTGAAGGGGAATCTTTTTCCTGAGTCGATTGTGAAAGACCCCGGAAATCAATCCACGTTCCYGTGAAAGCCCRGTTTCYTTTTCAATCACCGAAGCCAGCGTCATAGTTTGATGCAAGGACATGCCAAGTTCSGAAGCCCGTTCCTGCAACTGTGGAGTCCACGACTGTTTAAAKCGRGYGACCATGGTTTGAATAATGGCCTCGGGTTTCATATGACGAGTGAAATGATACGTGTCAGGAAACAGGTATCCCTCCAAGTYATGAAGCTGAAACCCGAGYTGGGCGAGGAACTGCGAGTTTCTGGTTAATTGAACAAATACRTCCTGCTCAACGAGCCCCTTCTCTTGCAACACCYCAGCGATTTGCTCAATCGAATACCCTTCGGGAATCGTSACGGCATATTGGAGAACCTCACCCTTGGTGATTTTGTGAAGGACATCATTCGGAGCCATCCCGCCTTGAAACTCATATTCACCCGGAATGATATTGCGATCGGCTCCTAGGAGTCTCCCCATCCAGGTAAAGGCCCAATCACTTTTTATGAGATGCCGTTGATGAAGCAAACGTGCGACATCAGTAAAGGAAGAACCAGTAGGGATTTCAATAATCTGACGCTGGGAGGGATTTCCGAAAGGTTGAAGCTGTGAAAGAAAGACAAGCCCTCCTCCCATACCAAGGAGAACAACACTCGCCAGAATCGTCACCGTCCATTTACGCATTGAAGCTAGAATCCAATCAAGAGTTTTCAGATATTTTCGTTCACGACATTCTAGGAGCCTGTCCGAGATTAGCGATCGTCACGAGGATGTGTTGGTTTGAGTCAGATGTTTCGATCATTTGAGGCGAATAGTTGGACTATTCAACGAAAAGGATCGGAAGATCTGGCCAAATCCAGCGCATCCGCAGTAGATTCGTCTAATCTGGGACAGGCTCCTAGGTGCGCCAAGAGCTTGCGCGGACTTTTGTGATCCAACTGCTGTTTCTAGGTTCAACCAGGTCATCCCGCTTTTCCGGCTGTCTGTCTGCGTTTTTGTTATTTGGAATTCGGTCATTTGAATTTGTTTCGGATTTCGACATTCGAATTTCGGATTTTTCAAACGTATTTGGGTGCAAAACCTTAGATGCTACTTAATCGTGCTTCCAGTTTATCTTGTCCTTCTATAAATTGAACACCGAGGGACAGCGCCCATACCGGCTCGGGATAGGGCCATAAAGGTTTGACTTTCACGAGGTCTTTCTCAGTGGTGACTCGAACATCTGCTTGGGCCCTATCCGCTCGTTCTTGAATCTGGCGAAGGGTATCGGGTGTGTACGTCATGTGATCCGGGAATATCAGTTCGTCAACCACCTGCGCATCGAGACCCTCCACTAGACGTCGGAAGGAACGGGCATTCGCCACACCACTAAATAATAAAACTCGCTTTCCTTGTAACCATGAAGGTTCGTGGGTCACGTCACCGTTTCCACACGTCAAATGCTGGGCCTCAAAGCGCGAGGTAATTGGAGAGACCGCACTACCGATAGCTGATTCAAGAGCCTGCCGTACCGGCTTCACATCCTCAGGATCCTCCACGCGAGTACAAAGAATGTCTGTGGCTCGTTGCGCACTCGAGAGCGGTTCGCGCAGCCGGCCAATAGGAACGAGAGCTTGCATCCCTGTGGAATCAGACACATCGATAAGCAGAAAGTTCAAGTCACGGTCAAGATTGAGATGCTGAAATCCATCATCCAGCACGAAGCAATCGACTGCCTGCTGCGCCAACACCCAAAGCCCCAAGTGATACCGATCCGCGCCAACAGCCACGATGACACCAGGACAACGGGTGGCCATTAAAAAGGGTTCGTCACCAGATTCTACTGGCCCAGTAAGGACATCCTTGCCATTCGAGACTAAAAGAAATTTCTTTGAAGAATGGCGCCGATACCCTCGACTGAGAATCGCCACCTGCTTCCCCTTGGCGGCCAAATAGTGCGCCACCCACATGGTTATCGGGGTTTTTCCGGTTCCGCCAACCGTGAGATTCCCCACGCTCACCACGGGACGAGGCAATCGCTTGGGCTTCAGCCACCCATGGGTATACAGCCAAAGGCGCGAACACACGGCAAGCTGATAGGGAAACGTTATCAGATTGGTCAGCACTCAGAACCCCCTTGACGTCGAAAAAAAACCTTCTTGACCCGCTGTGAGCCACCCATACAGGAGAGAAATATCGGATGGCTTGGTGAAACGGCTGGCGGGAAACGTGAGGGGGGAAAGAATGGTTTCGCCTCCCGTCTGCCGTTTCACGTGTTTTCAAGCAGTGGACGCAGCAGCTCCATATTTCGTTTTACCACACCTTGGTTGTCGAGAACGACCGGAGGCTGGTTCCAGGAGATTATGCCCACCCACCGGGACAAATGTGCCTCCGACAAACGTCACTCGGGCCAAGGCATACACCTGAGCGAGTTCACCTCGAGTATCAAGCACGATAACTCTTGGCCTTGTCCCAGCTATCGAGCCACTTTCATGTGTGCCAAGCCGACTTCGTCTCACCACCTCAAACCCAAATGATCGTATGGTGTCTTCAAGCTGGTCACTCCGTTCTATATGCCGAGGTGCCATCAGTACCACCGCCTGAGGGTACTCTTCCAAGATGTCTTGATAACACGAGAGCAACTCTTCTTCCTCTTTTGGATGGGTACTTCCAGCCACAATCAGTATTTCGCCATCATGTAAGTCAATGAGTTGAGGACCTATCCTGTTTTCTTGGCCGTCAATTCCCACAAGTTCAACATCGAACTTCATATTGCCAGTTCGATGAACCCACTCTCCCTTGGCCCCCAAGGCAATCAAACGGCGCGCGTCCCGATCAGACTGCACCAGGCATAAACTGAAGGATGAAAGCACATGTTTCATRAAGRACTTCACCCRAAGATACCSTTCAAAAGATTTAGTAGAAAGACGGCCATTCACMAGCACATTCGACACCCCAYGAGCCTGAAGTTCCTTGAGCAAATTGGGCCAYAATTCCGTTTCCACGACAAGAAACGCYTTGGGRCGWARGTGSCGGATAAACCGKCKAACMRYCCARGGCCAATCAAGRGGCAAATAACAATGTCGGGCGATTCCGCTCAAACGCTGCTCCACCGCYTCRCGTCCMGTGTCCGTAATCGTCGAAATGATAATRGCGAGATGAGGATAGGMRTKGTGGATMGYCGTCACCARWGGWACAACAGCAAGGACTTCACCCATCGACACCGCATGAATCCACAGSACYTCTTTGTCAGAGGAAAATCCTTCAGGAAGAACGAAACCCATTCTTTGCCTAAACCCAGGACGACAACGCTTCTTCAGTAATAAGATCAGAATAATGACCGGAGCACTGACCAAGAGAAGGATATTGTAAAGGAAGTACCACATTCGGGAAGATGTATCGTACCGGCGAAGATTGGGGCAAAGACGGCTTATGGGCACCTCTAAAAATCGTCCCCTTCTGTGATGGCGGCGTCAGCCGCGTGCTCAAAYCCTCATGTATTCGCCCATACACTCCGGTTTTCCGCGCGCGGCTTCCTTGCCCTCACCAAAATGCCTGGTTTGTAGAGGTGCCCTTTAGTAACCAGCCCCAGATGACGACCGCTAATCTCGGACAAGCTCCTGCAACCTTGAGGTCCCCTCCTTTTGTCATTTCGACCCTTGAGAGAAATCTCCCCGTTCCTGCCACACCTGCCAAGGCATTCCAACCCTAACAGAGAGATTTCTCCCAAGGGTCGAAATGACAGAAGGGATCTGACGATCGCTATGTTCGGACAAGCTCTTCTTCAACTTGCGGACAACTAATGTGTGCCCACCAGATGTGTCAAAATAGTATGAATGGTCTCACGAAGGCGTGGCCGCGGGACAATAGAGTCGATCATACCATGCTCTAACAAAAACTCGGCACGCTGGAATCCCTCTGGTAATCGTTGCTTGATCGTCTGCTCAATCACCCGAGGGCCTGCAAAACCAATCAGGGCCTTTGGCTCAGCGAAGATGATATCCCCCAGCATGGCAATACTCGCGGTGACGCCACCAAAGGTGGGATCGGCCAGCAGCGA
>LXTH01000075.1 GCA_001643555.1 Nitrospirae bacterium SPGG5
TAGAAGCAATGAGATCTGAATAATGGGCTTTCGATTTCATTGTGACACTTTCTCCGCTTAATGATGAATGCATCATCTCCCCGACCTCGGTTACTGCTTTCCCGAGCCCTGACTTCTTCGTTACTGAAACTATACGATTATCCTCACCCGACCAAGCCCCAAAAAATCATTAAAGGATACGACAAGGCCCATGCCTTGAGAACTGCGAAAATGTGTGTCGCGGTGGCACTTTCATTGGGGCATGACTTGGACCGTGTCCGTCACTATCAAATCGCTTGTGTGCTTCATGATCTGGGACGGGCGGGATTGGATCAACCCTTGTTTGGTAAAATTTGGTCCTGGGCCAAGATGCATGGCATCCCCACGCGACCGGCTGAATGGCGAGCCAAACATACCAGCACCCCGTATGGCAAAGAAACTGAAGCATTCGTTCGGAAATATCGATCTCAACTTGAAGATGAAGGCATTGCCATTAATAAATGGGCCTGCGAACAAATTGAAATGCGCTTGGGTTATGCTCGGCGAATGAAACGCATGCTTCGTGTGATTAAACCGCAACTTCGACATCTGAATATTTCATGGCATCGCTGGATGGAACACGTTATTCTATATTATTATTACCCAGAACTCATATCCCGAGAACAGCCATGGGTTCATGAATTAGGTGAGATCCTGGTGGCCTGTGAACAACTTGAAGCATACAGCAATCGGCAACGCGGGCAAGACTACTATACCCGATCACAAGAAAGCTTCGAGGATGCCTTTCGTTACTTGAATTCGTTAATACGAAAAAAACAACTCAGTCGAAAAGTGGTTGAGGTTGTTCGTTCCTTGACGGCCACCGGCCAATTTGATTCCATTCTGGCGGCTGCTAAAGGGAGCCCTTTAACACAGAAAGACATTCAGTTTTTGCGTTCGTTGGCACCATCGCGATAACCCATGGCTGTTCACACCCATCAGCTCTCACTTCACATGCAGGGCGATTGTCATATTGAAAATATGACCACTCACATTCGACGTCTGCTCGAACAAGGTGACTTGGAAGCTGGCATTGTCACTATTTTTGTGAAACACACCACCGCCTCGGTCTTTATCATTGAGGACGAGCCAGGGCTTCGTGCGGATACGAAAACGGTATGGGAACGGTTCTTGCCAGCCGATCCCACCTGGCAGCACAACACCAGAAATCCCGGAGAAGATAATGGGCATAGTCATCTCCGTGGACAATTTCAAGGGCAATCGTTAACCATTCCGTTTGTTGAACGGCAATTGACGTTGGGAACATGGCAGGAAATCGTGATGATCGATTTTGATACCCGTGCGCGCCAACGGGAACTCATTATACAAATCATTGGAGAATAAGAGCCTTGCGGACTCAAACCTCAATCGACACTAGAAGATTTCGCATTGGACGCCCCTATCGAGTAACGACGTTCATTCTCTTCCTCTGTGTCACACTGGGGAGCGCATTTTTCCCCACAACCAGTTTGGCAAATTGGGACGCTCAACTGCTTGTGAACAATGACCCTCATGGAATTCCGATACCCATTCCCATTAAACTCGGACCTGATGAACGAGAGACCATTTCCATATTCGAACGCGCGACGAAATCAGTGGTGTTTATTACCAACACAGCTTTCCGTCGAGACATTTGGTCTCTCAATACGTTTGAAGTTCCGCAGGGGTCAGGGTCGGGGATTATTTGGGATCGTCAAGGGCATATCGTCACAAACTTTCACGTCGTGTATGGAGCTGACTCCATTCAGATCGTGCTGTCGGATCAAACCTCCGTTCAAGCACAAGTCGTGGGGGTCGATCCCGACCACGATTTGGCCGTCCTACGTATTCGCACATCAAAGGATCATCTCTTTCCAATCGATGTGGGGAATTCCCAGGGACTTCAGGTCGGGCAAAAGGTGCTCGCCATTGGCAACCCCTTTGGATTGGATCATACCTTAACTACCGGGGTTGTGAGTGCTCTCGGGCGAACGATCAAATCCATGAACGACCGAACTATTGAAGGGGTTATTCAAACCGATGCCGCCATCAACCCGGGAAATTCCGGCGGTCCCTTGTTGGATAGCGATGGTCGTTTGATCGGGATCAATACCCAAATCATCAGCCCAAGCGGTGCCTATGCGGGAATAGGGTTCGCTGTGCCGGTCAACACGATCATCCGTGTGATTCCCCAACTGATTCAATTCGGCAAATTGATTAGACCGGGCATGGGAATTTCACTCATTCCCGATTCCATTGCTGCTCGATGGGGCATTCAGGGACTGATTATTTCAAAAGTTGAACCGGGAAGCCCTGCAGAAAAAGCAGGGCTGGAAAGCGCACGAGAAACACGTTTAGGCCGCATCAAACTCGGGGACATCATCACCAAAATCAATCAAGAGCCGGTGAACATTTTTGATGACCTGATTCGAATTCTTGATCGACATAAAGTCGGGGATCGCGTAACCGTTGAAGTGCATCGGAACGGAAAATCGCGAAAAGTCAAGGTGACGCTCAAATCAATTGACTGATTATTGAACTTCCTTGCCTCCCCTCCTTTTTCCCCTTCAGGGAATGTTGAACGAAGCCGCCAGCCTTCGCCAAGGCTACGGCAAACAAGCCAGCGGCGTTCTCGCCATTTTGCCGACCTTCGGGCTCACGTACTCCATGTACGCTCTGCTCGTCAAAATGGCTGCGGCCTTTCCTTCAGAAAGACTCAGGGCATGCTTTTTTGAACATTCCCTCCCGCTAATACTGTCTGTCTCATCTTGGGCATGTATTGGCTAGTGGAGTGAAATATTCAACAGTCCCCTGCACCACCATTTGGGTGACAATCTAGGCTCAAGAATCGCCCCTTCATAGAGCGTGTATTTTCTGAGACACCATTTGCGGAAATCCAGAAAAAATTGTATTTTGATTTTGAATAACTTCCGTATTTTTGAACAACTGGAGAAACTTTATGAAACCCTTTCCCAAAACATCGACAGGTATTGTTGGCACGTTCACTGGTTTCACCGTTGTCTTCACAGTATCTATTTGGCTACTTGTCGGGAGTGGGTTGGCCTGGGGCAATGCTACTGATCAAAAACAGCTTGTGGACAATGCCAAACACACCATTGAAAGCCTCATGGACGATCCTCAGTTAACCTGGTTTCAGGACCATGTCAAAGATGCCAAAGCCTTGCTGATCATTCCACAATTATTAAAAGGTGCGTTTATTTTTGGGGCAGAGATGGGAAGCGGCGTGCTCATTGTCCGCGATCAAGATTCAAATAATTGGAGCAACCCGGCCTTTTACGAGTTGGGCGGACTCAGTTTCGGGTTTCAGTGGGGGGGACAAGCCTCGGAAGTCATCATTATGGCCAGGACAGACGGCGCTGTTGAAAACCTATATACCTCCTCCTTTAAATTGGGTGGTGATGCCTCGATTGCGGCCGGCCCCTATGGTGCGGGGATTGAAGGATCGACCTCAGCGAATCTCAATGCCGATTTTCTCTCATTCTCTCGCGCAAAAGGTGCCTTCGCAGGCATTTCATTTGTAGGAGTGGTCATCTACGCCAGTGACGACTCAAATGAAGCCTATTATGGAAAAGCCATTCGACCACTTGATATACTGACAAAAAAGTCAGTCACCAATCCACATGCCAATGGCTTACGAGAAGCAGCGAAAAAGGCTGCCCAATAAGGGAATGTTGAAAAAAGGCGCCAGCGGCGTTCTCGCCCTTTTGCCGTGCTCACGTACTGAGAGTACGCTCCGCGCGTCAAAAAGGCTGCGGCCTTGCTGGATAGACCCTTCGGAAAGACTCAGGGCATGCTTTTTTGAACATTCCCTCCCACTGACGATGTGGGGCTCATCTGGAGCGTGTATTGGCTATTGACGCGAATTATTCAACAGCCCCCTAAGGTATCCATGCCTCTTTGGACCATTGAAAGGGCCTCTTGGGAATTTTGGGTGCTCACTCAGTCGGTGATCGAGTTCGTTATTTTGCTACCCAGATGGCGTGCCAACGAGCGGGCTCATAGTGTTTTAGAAAAGCTGATTCCTAGATAATGAATCACCCATAGGGGTGCTGTCACAATCTTTACCCTGGCGTGTACCCGGTGGGAAAATACCTGAAAAGAAAAGGGGGTGTTCGCGTGTCCACTAAGGTGGAGGCCACCACAGAAATTAGACGTCCATATTCCCTTAATACTGCAGCAAGCTATCTCGGGTGTTTTTATTTGGCACTGACTTCGACTTCGTTCTTTCGGGGGCGCCCTTGTTTTGCCGTGCCCCGGACTCCGGTATTGAGGACCGTATCATCAGTCAGATAGAAGAATTGGTCATCCACGGATAGTTTATCTGACCAGGATCGACACGCATCACACATGCGAATTCGCCGACGGTCTGGACTCCAGAACCGTTTTTCGCAATGACAGGCTTTTCCGCAGAGACATGCAACCCAACCAGCAAAGGGGGAAGTCTCGGGTTCCGGCTTATCATTCTGATCAATCAGCTCTCGGGCTTTTTGGACTGCTCGAGTCCACGATCCCCAGTGCCTGACAAAAAATTGCACCGAATAGGTTTTGTCTTCGGCCAGATCATATTCCAACTGGGTGAGATGATCTCGCCCTTCCTGACCCATAAATCGAGCCAGCTCTTGCAATGCCTTATGCCGTTTCCAGGCACTTAAGGGCTCCAATGTTCCTCTGATATTTATAGAATTTTTACCTTTTGGCATGTCTAAAACCTCTTTGAAAAAGTTCCATGGTTATTGAAATTAACAGTGTATTCCATTTCTCTAGCCAACCCAAAGATGTCTTTATATCACAATTCATCCCTCACTGGGTAGCTATCCTTGCATTCGTAGTGGTGTCTTCCTCCTCATCCTGGGGGAGTATTCCTTCATTCATTTCCTAATTGTACCTCTTGCGTGGGTATACTTTACAATCCGTCTCTTTTTAAGTAAATTTTTACTGTAGAGGGCACTGT
>LXTH01000169.1 GCA_001643555.1 Nitrospirae bacterium SPGG5
CGTTTCTAAAGAGGGGGGACCCTTTGATATGACTCTGGGCAGGCTTCAATGATGCCCTCAACGCAGAGCGCTGGGGAATAACAGGATTTAAGAAATCTCAAATTTTCATGTCCGATTCTAAACAGCATTCTCCTTCCCATTCTTCGACTGACAGTTCTATCGGTGCTTTTTTCGACGTCGATAATACGTTGATTCCCGGACAATCCATTGAAATCCGCTTTGTGCGATATTTGTGGAAAAATGGATTTTTATCCAAACGCGTGATCGTCGACAGCGCACTCTATTTGTTGTTCAATATTCTTGAGTTTTCCCTCTCACCTCTTCGCGAACGAAAAATTTATCTTTTGGACAAACGCCCGGAGGGCATTGAACCTCTAGCGAAATGGTTTGTGCGATCGGAGATCTGTCCGCGGCTGTCGCTGAAAGGCACGGCTGCTTTAGCTCAACATCTCCAAGCTGGCCATCATGTGGCCCTAGTCAGTGGCACACCGGAATTTCTTGTGAAACCACTCGCACATTTTTTGGACGTGCCCACTGTCCTTGCTGCAAAATTAGAAACCAATGAGGATGGCTACACGGGTCGAGTGCATGCGCCCTATCCTTATGGGGAAGGGAAGCGCCGTTTACTCCTAACCTTCGCGGAAACGCATGGGGTGGATCTTAAGCAAAGCTACGCCTACGGCGATAGCCCCGGCGATATTCAGGCGTTAGAATCCGTGGGGCATCCACTCGTGGTCAATCCCATTCGCGGGATGGCACGGATTGCGAGACAGCATCGGTGGCCAATTGCCCTGTGGGCCTAATTCGTGAAGCGTGATCCGTGAAGCGTGAAAAACGCATTGTTCTTTTCTTTACGCATTTCGCATCACTCATAACTCATCACGCCTTACGATTTGTTTTTCACCCTTCACACCTTATTCCTAACCTGTTGCGAAGCTGATTCTATTTGGTTACCCCGATGGCTCCTTCCTCTGGTCTTCCCGCGAATCAGTCCACTGCCTCCTCTAACTCTGCGGATACTACACTCCGAATCACGGAAATTTTTCATAGTATTCAAGGCGAGTCCACATATGCGGGGGAACCCTGCGTCTTTGTTCGGTTGACTGGATGCCCGCTTCGATGCTCCTGGTGTGATACGGCCTATGCGTTTCACGGTGGCACGGACATGAGTCTGGAAGCCGTGTTGGATCAGGTCAAGAGCTACGGCTGTCCTTTGGTTGAAATCACGGGAGGAGAGCCGCTTTCTCAATCAACCGCTTTCGAGTTGATCGCCCGTTTGTGTGATGAACGATTCGTTGTGTTAATCGAAACCAGCGGTGCCATTGATATCTCGCCCGTTGATTCGCGTGCCAAGATTATCATGGATATCAAATGTCCCGGCAGTGAAATGGACGACCGGATGCGTTGGGACAATCTTCAGCACATCGCCCCAAAAGACCAGATTAAATTTGTCATAAGCGACCGTCGAGATTACGATTGGGCTGTAGAGGTGGTGAAGCGGTATCAACTGACGGACCGGTGTCCTGTATTGTTTAGCCCAGTGTTTGGAGGACAAGAGTTACGACCGCTGGCCGAATGGATTCTTCAAGACCGGTTGCCGGTTCGTTTTCAAGTCCAGTTGCATAAGTTTATTTGGGACCCCGATACGCGAGGGGTATAATAATTGTTAGCCATAGGCCGCTAATCCTAAGTTAAAGAGGGGCATTTCACACCAATAGCAAATAAAAGTTTCATATGAGCCACACACCATCAAAGGGAGGGAATGTTCAAAAAAGCATGCCCTGAGTCTTTTCGAAGGGTCTATCCAGCAAGGCCGCAGCCGTTTTGACGCGCGGAGCGTACTCTTCGTACGTGAGCACGGCAAAAGGGCGAGAACGCTGCTGGCGGCTTTTTTCAACATTCCCGGAGGAATAGGAGAATTTATGAATTGTCAGGTCTAGCAAGGAGATATCAACACAGAAGCCACAGAGGTGTTGGTCTTAGGTGGTTATGAAGACGAGAAAACATTGCCCAAAACATATCAAGGACTGGATAAAGCATTGGGTGGACAACTCCAAGAGCTGAGAAAAAACGGAGAGTTTTCAGGCAAGAATCAACAATCGGTGTTGATTCATACGCGAGGTGCCGTTCCTGCCAAGCGAATTCTGTTGATGGGGTTAGGCAAGAAAAAGGATGTGACCTTAGACCGCGTGCGCCAAGCCATGGGCACGGCATCAAAAAAGGTTCGGCAAGCTGGAGCGCAAAAGTTTTCCGCGCCAGTATTAGGAGCGGATGCCGTTAGTGCCTCTGCATCTGACGTCGTCCAAGCAATGGTCGAGGGGGCTATTCTGGGAGGGTACCGATTCAATCACTATCGATCGGACAATGGGGATACGTCAAAAGAAGTTCAGTTGATCACACTGCTAGCAAATACTGCGAGCCAAATGAGTGGAATGAAAACCGGCGCGAAGCGCGGAGAAGCCAGTGCCAACGCCACATCATTGGCGCGCGATCTCTGTAACCACCCGGCCAATGTCATGACCCCGACGCGCGTGGTGAAAGAAGCGAAAAAAATCACTAAAGAATCCAAGGTGAAATTAACGGTGTTGGAACGCAAGCATCAGGAAAAATTAGGCATGGGCGGTATGCTTGGCGTGTCGCGCGGAAGCCAGGAACCTCCTAAATTTCTTATTCTGGAATATTCCGGTGGCAAGAAAAAAGAACAACCCATTGTGTTGGTCGGAAAAACCGTCACCTTCGATTCGGGCGGTATTTCCATTAAGCCTTCCGAGAATATGGAACAGATGAAAGCGGATATGACCGGTGGGGCAGAGGTGTTGGGTGCGGTGCGAGCGGCTGCTCGTCTTAAATTGCCAATCAATCTGATAGGCATCCTTCCCGCCGTGGAAAATATGCCCGGCGGTCGTGCGACCAAACCAGGGGATATCCTGAATATGCTCAACGGCAAAACCGTTGAAGTGCAAAATACTGATGCTGAGGGCCGACTGATCTTAGCCGACGGCCTGTCCTATGCCACTCGGCTCAAACCRAAATGTGTGGTCGATATTGCCACGCTGACWGGCGCGTGCATTGTGGCMCTGGGCCAATTCGCRATTGGCATGWTGGGCAATGATGAYAARYTMAAAGCCGAGTTGAMWAAAGCGGGCGARCAAGCGGGCGAACGCGTGTGGGAAATGCCGCTCTGGGACGAATATTTCGARCAACTCAAAAGTGAYGTGGCGGACATGCGCAATATCGGTGGCCGYGGGGGTGGCATGATCACSGCTGGRATGTTCTTGAGYAAGTTTGTCGGAGATTACCCTTGGGTGCATCTCGACATTGCGAGCACGGACTGGRGTGCYTCYGAACGCCCGTACGTCGGTAAAGGACCGACCGCCATTGGCACGCGATTGTTGGTACAATTTTTGATYAAYCGYGCAGGGAATTCATGAAGGACCACTCCCGATGACGGCCCGTGACACCATCGGACAGCTCTTGATAGTGGGGTTCCAAGGGACAGAACTCTCTCCGGAATTTATCGACTGGCTTCAAGAATATCGCCCAGGTGGGGTCATTCTGTTTTCACGCAACCTGGTCGATCCCGAACAAGTTGCCCGACTCACGAATTCCCTACAAGAACATGCACCGAACCCTCCCCTCTTGATCGCGATCGATCAAGAAGGGGGGCGCGTCTCGCGATTACCTCAAGGGTTTACTATCTTCCCTTCAGCGGTTTCAGTGGCTGCATGTCAATCACCGGATGTGGCCTATGGAGTTGCGGAGATTACAGCCAAAGAACTGCGGGCCGTCGGGATCAACATGAACATGGCCCCGGTGTTGGATGTGAATAGCAATCCCGCCAATCCCATCATTGGGATTCGGGCGTATGGTGATTCTCCCGAACAAGTCTGCACTTTTGCCATGGCCACGATGGAGGGGCTCCGGGACAACGGAGTTATTCCTTGCGGCAAACATTTTCCCGGACATGGCGACACCACGACGGATTCACACAAAGTCCTGCCCGTGGTGAACGCCGACCGAGCCCGGCTGGATGCCATTGAACTAGCACCCTTTCGCCATGCGATTGGCCACGGGCTCCCGACTATTATGACCGCGCACGTTCACTACCCTGCTCTTGATACGGATGCTCCCGCGACCTTGTCTCGCCATATCTTAACCGACCTCTTGCGGAATGAATTGGGTTTCCATGGAGTGACCCTCACCGATGATATGGAAATGCGAGCGATTCTCGATCATGGGTCTATTGGAGAAGCCTCCGTCCGTTCCCTTCAGGCAGGAGCCGACATGGTGCTCATTTGTCATCAACAGGATCGGCAAACCGAGGCCGTGCTAGCCATCGAGCAAGCGTTGGATCGAGGGGAGCTTTCCATGGATGATCTTACGGCCAGCGCTGATCGTATACACGCTCTGAAAAAAACCCATCTTTCCTCATTTCAACCCGTCGATCCTTCGCAGGTCTCCCAAACAGTCGGCATTCCCCCCCACAAATCCTTTCTGGGAAAAATTCACCGAGTCGCCGCCCGAGTGTAATTTCTTCCCTTCCCAAGACTGGACTTTCCCCCTTCCATTTTGGTTAGCTAACCCTTTGGCATTGAATCGTCATGTTTCATGACTCACGACCATTTTTCTTTCGGAGGATCCCATGGGGTTAAAAAAGGGAGACATCATTGATGAACACAAAAACCACCCGGATAGTTGTGGCTTGATGATCAAAGTCATGTCTGGGGGAGAAGGGTTTGAAAAAATCCTGTGCTGTGGGCATGAATTAACGGAAGAAGATGTCACGCCGACCTTTACCCGCGGTCGAGGACGCAAGCGAGGGACGTTACCACCTGCCGTCCTCTTGGATGAAAAAAAACTTTACCAGGATTCCTGTGGCCTTCGAGTCATGATCATGGATGGCGGAGCAGGATTTCAGGAAATCATCTGCTGTGGGCATTCACTCAAACTCAACGCC
>LXTH01000042.1 GCA_001643555.1 Nitrospirae bacterium SPGG5
CTTCCGATCTCCAATATGGTCGAACGGATCATAGGCCTGCTGTTGCTGATAATAACATCGAAGCGACCCATTCTTTTGCGTATAGTGATACAACGCAGACGCCTCATCACCATAATCAATAATCACCAAATACCCTTGAGACATGRTAGAAGCCGCCCGTTGGATAAACGAGTCMATCYCTAAACAGACMTCASCCAMATGCCCTCGCCCAAGTACMAYCCCCTCGGAAACCAGGCGGGATAACAGTTTKGGAGTCGAAGRCTCACCAAACTCCTCSGCAAARCATCCGTTTTGATCSAYCSTCACATACATYTCCARAAGATSKCCTCGGCCATCCMCCATCACCCGGTGGAMCGGCAACGCATCAATAACTTCATTGGCAAACACGAACGACGGRSCGGGAGCCAGARCYTCRACACAATCGACCACCYGCAATCCYAARKCYTCYTGYTTKTGCCGAAGACCRGGGCTGGTYTCMACCAYCACATACTCATGAGGACAAGAWAGGTARGAGAGAATTCTCGCCCCCAATTCRCCGGTTCCTGCTCCAAATTCCACGATACGCAAAGTTTCACCAAGCAACGCATCTGCTTGCTCCACCGCTCGCGCCAGACTAAACGCAAAAGCAGGAAACATGGCACTGGTATTAAACGTTCCATCTTGTGAGCCAATSGCAGGGCCTCTCGAATAAAAACCCAATTCGGGATGAAACAGGGCCTGCTCCATAAATTCCCKAAAGGTKAYTGGGCCTTGARTATGGATACGCTGCTTAAGAATCCGAGCCAGTTCTGTTTCTTGCCGTYTCACGTTACCCTAYCCAWCTTTAAGCCMGGAATAAGAACCTGGCTATTTTGTGGTCTCTTCCACCGAAATATGTGCCAAAGATTAGGCAATAAAAAAAGGAGGCTACCACATGGTAGCCTCCTTTTTTCTCATGTTTCGTCTAACTAAAAATTCGTTACTTAATAGAAGTCGCACCAGCAGGGTTCACGGTCACCCGATTCAAGGCRCCTTCGAYATCCGGCAACTGCCCAGCACCTGTGGACTTCARTTTCCGCATGTTGTTGGGGTCTGAAGTTTGTWYCATRGCMKSAGCATCRKCSKAYGAGGCTGCAAGGATTGAAGCRCTGGCACCACCCGCACTGGGTTGCCCKGKATCATTGGCCGTGGAYTGRCCATCTGGRGMTRTTCCTTKYGMMGGRTASCCWGGATGATCCGGGAGCATTGATGGATTAGCAAAAGCAACTGTAGCCATAAAGGCAGTACCCGCGAACACGATAAGAAGAAGGCGAATACCTTCCATAAGTCCGCTCCTTTGTTAAGACAGGTTATAGCCGATAAAGTCGTGGATTATCCGATCCAACTCAGAAAAGAAGTTCGAATTTTATTCATTTTCGCTAGGGGGTGTCAAGCACCCTCTCGAATTAGGAAATTCGGCCCCAAAGGGGTCAACATTATTCAGCAGGACGCCGAGGCCTTCGTGGTGGCCCGCCCCGCCTGCGATAAGGAGCTTTTGGGCGAAGTGTGGGGAATCTTAGTTCCACCGTCGTCCCTTCTTCTGTGTGGCTTTCAATGGAAATACGCCCTTGATGCTCCTGGACAATTTTTTTCACCATGGCCAATCCGAGCCCCGTTCCCGACCATTTCGTCGTGAAATAGGGCTCAAAAACTTTTTCGACAAGCTCTTCAGGGATAGGAGCACCATCATTAAAAATCCGCACGATGATCTCCGGCTGACGTCCTCGTGACTGCGAGGCAGAGACCCGAAGATGGCCGCCAGGAGACATCGCCTCCAGTGCATTTTTAAAAATACTTAAAAAGACATGCCGCATTTTATCGATATCCCACCGCACCTGCCCCAAACGGGCAGGAAACTCTTTGGTCACCTCAATGCGGTTGACTTTCACATCCGTCGTAATCAGCGCGAGAGCCTCGTCAAGCACATGGGGGATGCGGCAAGGGCGTCGATCCAGTTCCATCGGTTTGGCAAAGTCCAGAATTTCATTCAGAAGGCTTTCCATCCGAATCAAATCCCGCATGGCGCCTTCCACCCGAGTTTGGGATTCGAAATCCAACGACCCCTCACCCGTGACTTCTTCCAATTGCGCACGAACAAAACCCATGGGCTCCCGAATTTCCGCCGCCAAAAATGAACTGACTTCATTTAAGGCCGATTGGCGTTCCTGACGCCGAATGGCAGGCTCTGAAGGTTTGGATGCGGAGGAATCGGTTGCAGGTTTTTCGGAGGCTTGTTGAGCAGAAAAGACCGAAAGCTGGTAGGCCGGATCGTCAAACAATTGTGCCAGTTGAGTGGTAATCGCTTCGAGTTTTCGGGATTCCGATTCTGGGGCTTCGTATTGATCAGCCGTTTTTGACGAAAGAGTCACGGTCCCCCCAACTCGCCCCCTCACAAAAAACGGGATCACGAGCGTACACCGATATTTATCACGATAGAGTTGTTTGTAATCTTGGAACCGTCCCTGAGTGGACGCTAAATTATGATCAATGCGTGGTTTTCGATGGCGGACTGCCCAACCCGAGGCGGATTCATTGAGAGACAGCGTTTGGCCAGGCAAGAGCTCTTTTTTATGCCCCGCCAGACATCCTAACACCTCCAATGAGGCGGCTAGGGGATCGTACCGCGTGACCCACCCACGATCAAACGAAAGAGTACCCTGAGCTTCGGTCAGCAGGGCCAACACTTTTTCCTGAACCTGCGGTGAAGTATAACTTCGAGGTTGCCCGGCTTCCGGCTGTGGCTCAACCTTCGGAGCAGACTCCTGTGCGACCTTGGGCCGACTGAGAATGACCGACCCATCAAACAGATTCGCCTCACGCAACTGCTTGGTAATACTGTCTCGCACTGAATCGATTGACGCACGCTCCTTTTTGGTAAAAGCACTTCCCCCTCGTTTTCCCAGGACCACCACGCCATACAGCTGCTCTCCATCTTTGAGAGGAACCGCGAGAAGATTTTTTGAACTCGGAGCCACAACCTGGAGATTGAGGGCCTCTTTGAGATCAGTGCCATTTGCCCGGCCTGAGCTCTTTTCCACATTCCATTCAGCTCCAGATAATACCCGAAGAACCGCTCGCACTTCCCGTTCAGAAAACCCTCGTGTCACCTGAGGAACAAACGGCCCATCCGTGTGATTCAGGAGGGCGACAGTCGTATCCATCCCTAGCTCATTGACGGCTGTGGTGAGAATCCGTTGAAGAGTCGTGGGTTTCGAGACTGGAGCGGATTTCGGCGTAGGAGTTTTTCGCATGAGTTTCTCAGGGAATGGCTGTTAGGAGCCTGTCAGAAATTAGACGGATCTACTGCGGATGCGCTGGATTTGGCCAGATCTTCCGATCCTTTTCGTTAAATAGTCACCACTATTCGCCTCAAACGATCGAAACATCTGACTCAAACCCGCACATCCTCGCAACGATCGCTAATCTCGGACAGGCTCCTAGCGGATTGTAACGACGTGGTAGGGTTATTTCAATTGATATGACGAATTTTTCTTTCCCGAGGCTGAGACATGGCCACTTCGACCTGTCCCCGTTCAGACACAAACATATTCATGACCCCACTGACCAGGCTAATGATCACCGCTCCACCCACCGCCGGCCAAAAGCCAGCGACATGGAAGCCCTTGACTAAAAACGACACCACACCCAACAGAAACCCGTTGATCACCAGCATGAACAATCCCAACGTGACCAAGATAAACGGGGCGGAAAGCAGATACAGAATGGGGCGAACGAGGGCATTCAGAATAGCCAGGACCATCACACCAACAATACCCGAGGCCATCGAGTCAATCCGTATACCGGGAATGATTTCACTCGCGACCAACACCGCCACTCCGGTGACGATGACTCGTAGAATAAATCCTCTCACGGGTTGCCTGCACTCCTCTTTTCAAAACGCTCATGAAACCCTGGGCATGGGTTTCGATGGTCCTGCTCATCTTACCCAGGCCCGCACCTTCCCACAAGCATGAAATTGGTGAAAATCAATCCCTCGGCCTTGGAAACATCACGTGTGACCAGAAAGAGGGACCCTCCCACAAAGTTTTCGCAAGGCAAGTATCGTGATGGGAATATAAATCAAACACCCGGCCATGCCCATCAACGACTCCCCAATCCAAAACGTGACCCCAAGATTAAACAGGAGCACTGTATAGTACAAACCACAGCCAAGTAGTATTTCCTGCACAGGAATGGTTTGAGGAAGTTTCGGCAAGATCCCGGGTCGTTGATCCACAACACGATACCCGATCATGGCCAGAAGACCCACAATAAACCACCCCATAAAATTCGCAAGCGGCACGCCAAAATACACCCCGGGATCAGGGTAGCCATAAATTTGCCCTAAAAACCAGCGCCCCCCTTGAAGAGCCACCGGATCAATCACGATGTCAATACACATAAACAGCAAACAGGTCAGGCCAATCACCGGCCAGGAAAGAATGTCCTTCAAAAGGAAGTGTCGCCCCAATGGGTTTGAAGATGTTTGAAATGGCAAGACAAACAACAGGGCCAGGCAATAGCTCGCATACAATAAAAATGTAAACGACAACGAATCCATGAACGGGATGTTGAAAATATACAATTCTTCACCCACGGTAGATCCGGTGTAAAAATAATCGCCAAACGGAAACCCTATTCGAGTCGATAAAAACTCACACACAAAAGCCGTGGCCCAGGTCATCCCAAACATCACCCCCGTGCGCTTCCATCCCAAAAACCGCGATGCCGCCACCAACGACACCGCCAAAAAGAAAAACACATACGGCCGAAGAAGAACCGTTTTTAGAAAAAGAATAGGAATATCCACAGACAAGTTCATTCATGAAGAGAAAATTCGTGATGCGTGATACGTAATGCGTGATGGGTAATGCGGGAAAAAGAAGAATATTTTCCCCCTTAACGCTTCACGCATTACGCTTCACGCTTCACGTCT
>LXTH01000097.1 GCA_001643555.1 Nitrospirae bacterium SPGG5
GCGGATGCGCCTCGTCGTAGAACTGATACATCATGTGCTGCACGCGGTCGGTCGTGCTGAACACGCTGAACAGCACGCGCCAATCGCCGCGCTCGAGCGCCGCGAAGGTCAGCTTCTTGCGCCAAGCCATCGTGAACTCGATGTCCTGCAGGAACAGGTCGATGTCGACCTTCTTGTCCTTGATCTGGTTGGTCATGCACGACCAGCCCAGCGTCTCGTAGGGCTCCCCGATCCAGCTCGCGAGCTCGCTCGCGAAACCCGGCGGTTGGCTGACGGGTTGCCAGAAGGGCGGGTCCTCGGGGTTGATGTCGAAGGTCTGCAGGTAGATCGTCAACGGGTCATTCGCGCTGATCACACGCGCACGGGTGACCGCATGTGCCGTGATCAGGGGGTTCAGCACGAAGGGCAGCCGGTACCAGCCAGTCCACTCCCCCTCGCCCACCAGGTAGGTCTGGTCGGCSATGGTGATGGCGAGMKAGGGACGGTGTTGTGTAGGAGAAGAAGGCATGGGTGATTCGTGAAGTTTGAAGCGTGAAGAAGGAATTGTAACTTTTGAAGGTTTTCCTTTTTCCTCACGCATCACGGATTACGTCTTTAAGAATTCGGCATTTTCCGAATAACCTCTTCGATGATTTCTCGAACAGGCCTCCCGGTTTTTTTCGCGAGAGCCTGGCAGTCTTTAAACTCCGGGGTTCGCTTCGTGTGCTTTCCCGATCCCACGGTTTTCACGCGAACTTGGCCTTGGGGTAACCGAATTGTGGTACTGTGTCGTGGCAGTGTCAGGCGGTCGATCAGTTGGGTCCTCAGGCCAATGGTACTCGTTTCTTGGAATATCGTTTGAGCCACGATCCCAGCTTGTTCCGGGTTAGCCAGAACCGAAAGCACGATCCCGGGTCGGCTGCGTTTCATGGTCACGGGGGTCAAGGTGACATCCAACGCACCAATCTCAAACAGCCGATCTATCACTACCTCATAAATTTGAGGATTCAGGTCATCGATATTCGTTTCGAGCTGGATGACCTGATCACATTCCATGTTTTCCGCTGGCGGCGATGTGGACGTCAAGACACGCAACGCATTGATCCATCCATCTGGGTTTGCGCTTCCAGCCCCATAGCCAATTGCATGAGTGTGAAAAGACGACAGCGGTTGAAAATTCTGAGTCAATGTCTTCAGTAACGCCATGCCTGTTGGGGTCGTCAACTCCATTTCCGGGCCTTTGGAAAAAATAGGAATTCCTTTGGCTAACTCAGCCACCGAGGGCGCTGGTACAGGAAGGATGCCGTGCGCGCTGTTGATGGTTCCAGAACCGACATTTACGGGCGTGGCGGTAAAGGTCTGGATCTTTAAGAGATGGCACCCCAGAAGCCCACCCACCACATCCACAAGCGAGTCAATAACCCCGACCTCATGGAAGTGAATGTTCGCTGGTTCATGGCCGTGTACCTTCCCTTCTGCTTCGGCCAAATGAGTAAACACCGCTAACGCGTGTTTCTTGACCCAAGGTGGCAAGGTGCTACGACCGATCAGGCGTCGGATTTGTGCCCAGGAGAGCGGTTTGTCATGGGATGGCTGGATTTTGACATCGACTTTGGTTGCTTGGATCGCACCACGATGTACCTTTCTGACGTGGAGACGATATCCTTTGATGGGGAGGGCTTGAAGGCCCTTCCTTAGTTGCGTGGGTGAAAGGCCAGCATCCACCAGCGCTCCAAGGACCATGTCCCCGCTAATTCCTGAAAAACAGTCAAAGTGAAGATGCATGCTCGATCTTTCCTTGTGTCATCCTAATGCGCAGGTTTGGAATAAGCACATACGAAATTTTACCCAAAATGACAAGGATTTATAGTAAAAGGACCTATTAGGAATATCTAGATGAATTTTTTTTCTTGATTCCTCCTAGACGCAATAATTTTTTTGTGTACAATCAAGTATAAGGATATCAGAAATATTTGAGAATCCTGTGCTTGTATTGTCCGAGCCCAGACCCAAGACTGTGTACTTTCTACAAATTTGTGCTTGACCAGAATTAGCCTTCATATGTGTTGGAAGCGATTTATTCTTTTCATGATCATGGTTGCGTTGGCCTCACCAGTCATGCAGCTAGACGATGCAGACGCCAAGCGAAAGCGTCGGTACAGCCCGCCGCCATTAAAAATCCTGGACATTTCCACCTCACCCACGCCTTTTGCTCCAGGGAATGGGCCCCTCGCAATCACGATTGATGTGGGGTTGCCCAAGAATCTATCCAACGTTGATTTGCTTGAAGTGTCTTCCATGATCAGCTTTCCCTCAAAGCGTTCGATTCGATTCTTATACAGTCGTCATCCGATCGAAGAGGCTGTGGTCTYCGGAGGCAAGTCRAAGATCAGCACYACCCTCTTATGGGATGGAAAAGATCAGACCAATCAATKGGTCAGTGCCGGRACGTATAAATACGAAATCCGAGCCAAGTTRATGKCGAATASGGATGGKCCTCCTCGTACCAAGATGGTWTCTCTGCGGGTACGCGGGGAATTAGAAGTTTCCTCGCCTGAGTCCCTGACAAACAGTGAGAYACACTTGGAACATGTACCATTTACATCGGATGRCACRCCCCMAGAAGAGTTGGGTGCCGGCAGTGATGCATTAGAGACYYCTGAGGTCGAGGGTTCRGACTCTGAAGATAWSGMYSCCCARGAAGGAGYYTTRRAAGGAGCMGTTACCGGAGACGTGAAGGCCTCGGYTTYGGCAACTCMGTAAGNARGKNNTGWTGMRRWRRGCCASMWNGCCTKCRCCAAGGCTACGGCAGACATGCCAGCGGCGTTCTCGTTGCGAGGAGTCCTCAACGTACCTCTTGTACGCTTCAACCTCCTCTCTCTGCCTGCGGCCTTTCCTTCGACAGGCTCNNAGGACTGGACAGCCTTTTTCAACAGGCCCCAAGCAAGTTGATGCGGTGAGCCAGGTGGCCTGCACCAAAGCCATTGTCGATATTCACCACCCCGATTCCCCCTGAACAGGCATTCAGCATTGTAAGCAGCGGGGCCACGCCTCCGAAATTCGCGCCGTAGCCTTGGCTGGTCGGAACCGCGATAAGCGGTGTTTTGACCAGCCCACCCACGACACTCGGTAAAACCCCATCCATCCCGGCTACCACAATCAGCACGCGGGCTCGCTGAATGCGCTCCAGATGGTCGAGCAAGCGATGCATCCCGGCGACGCCAACATCGAAGAGTGTTTCAACCGCACTCCCCATCACGCTTGCCGTCACTCTGGCTTCTTCCGCCACCGGAATATCGGCAGTGCCGGCGGTGATAATCAACACATCTCCTTGTGGTTGGGGGACGGTCGATTGAATGACCACCATGCGGGCATCTTTCTCATACACGGCGCGGCGGCTGATCCGTTTCAAGGCTCGTGCAATGGTGGGATTGGCCCGTGTGGCCAGCACAGGGACCTTTTTTTTCATGAGTCCCTTGGCAATGGCGATGATTTGAGCTTCCGTCTTGCCTTCACAAAGAATGGCCTCGGGTATTCCCTGTCGGAGCGTTCGATGATGATCAACTTTCGCAAATCCAAGATTTTCGTATGGAAGGGTCCGAAGTTGGTCAAGCGCGTGCGTGACAGAAAGCGATCCTTTTTGCACGTGTTGGAGAAGCAACTCTAAGGCCGAGCGATCCATGTCTATTTCTCGCTTGTTTGGGATTTCGTAGGTGAGGTTGAACTCTTGAGTGAGAGATACGTTTCCACTTTAGCCGATCGAGACATCAAGTCTTCCACCGCTTGTCGGGCTGATCGCCCTTCAAATAACAAGGCGTGGATACCCCGAACAATTGGCATCTCGACATCAAGTTGTGTGGCAAGACTCATGGCCGCACGAGTCGTTCGAATGCCTTCCGCCACGGTGACCGTGTCCTTCAAAATGTTGTCCAACACTTTCCCTTGGCCCAACTTAACCCCAACGGAGTAATTCCGACTGAGTGATCCCGTGCAGGTGAGAACGAGATCACCCAACCCGGAAAGTCCGTAAAACGTATGCACATCCGCACCGAGTGCGACGCCGAGGCGAATGATTTCTGCGAGGCCACGCGTGATTAATGCGGCTCGCGCATTCGCACCAAGGTTGAGCCCATCAACAACGCCAGCTGCAATACCCATCACGTTTTTAAGGGCACCGCCTAATTGAGCCCCAATCAGGTCACTTCCCGTGTACACCCGAAACACAGGGGTCATGAACACAGACTGCAACTGAGTGGTGAGGGTCGAGTCTTGCCCAGCCAGGAGAACGGTGGTGGGTTTGGATTGGCACACTTCCGCGGCAAAACTTGGGCCGGTCAGCACGGTGATCCCGTGAGCCCAATTCGATGGCAACAGTTCATTGAGCACCTGGGTCATCAGTTTAAGGGTGTCTTCTTCAATCCCTTTGGTGGCCACGACGATGGGCAACGCCTCCGAAAGAATCGGTTTCATTTTATTGACCACGGCACGCATGGCATGAGACGGGACAGCCAGAAGGAGGAGGTCCGCATCATACAAGGCATCCGTGAACGAAGATGTTGCTGTAAGCGACGCGGGTAGTGAAACGCCTGGCAAAAACAAGGAGTTTTCTTTGTTGGCGTTGATGGACTCGACGACCTCTGTTTCGTAGGCCCAGAGCTTGACGGTCAGCGCATTTTGTGCCAAATGTCGCGCTAAGGATGTGCCCCAAGCCCCAGCTCCAATAACAGCGGCGCGACGGATGGCGGAAGTAGTAGTCATAGAATTCCTTAGAAAAATGCAGAATGGAAAAAGAGTGCGGGATTATAAGAATCGATTCCTACAACTGTCAATTCAACGTGGAATCCTGAACCTAGAAACAGCCGTTGGATCACAAAAGTTGGCGCACCTGGCACAATACAAACATGTCTCATCACCACTAAGGGTTCGCGCAAGAATAACTTCCCCTGTTTGGGTGCTGAGACACCTGTCTGGCAA
>LXTH01000145.1 GCA_001643555.1 Nitrospirae bacterium SPGG5
GGTATGTCACTTGCTGGATAGTCTACAAATGGTTTCACAATAATTCCAAATTCTGAGGCAAGTTGCTTAGAAAATTGGACATGATCTAAGTCAGGCTTTCCTTTGAACGTGAGGATGCCAGGGGCATGTGGTCCCTCCCATTCCAGGACATGACAACCTCGAATCCGGCCTAACTGTTCTTTTGCTTCCTTCTGAAAATTAAGGAGTTGTTCTGTCTCGATTCCCTTTTGATGTCTGTGTTCACAGGCCTGAGCCAACCCCGCAATGAGTCCGATGTTGTGTGTTCCGATTTCAAATTGGGAGGCTAGCGGCCACCCTGGATTTTCCGTTTGAATCTGTTGGTAATTCGGGTGCTGGAAAAAGCCATCTCGCACCACCATCGCCCCCGTGCCGAGGGGGCCCTGACACCACTTGTGTCCAGTAAACAGGTAGACATCGACATCCAACATGCTCAGGTCTACAGCGATATGTCCCACCGCTTGCGCACCATCGATGATGACCATACACTGATGTTCTTTGGCTAATACTGAAATGTCGTGTATGGGAAAAACCCGGCCATCCACGTGAGATACATGGCTCATCACGAGGGCTTTGGGGTGGTGTTGGTTAACCTGATGTTTGAATTCTTTGATGAATTCGCCAGGGCTGATCGGCTTAATCGCGTGAATGTGAATGCCTCGGGGCTCAAGGGCGAACAGTTGACTCGTGATGGAAGGATTTTCGTGCGTGGTGGTCAGAATGGTATCGCCCGATTTCCAATTCAGTGAGGAGAGTATGAGAAAATGAGCGGTAGATGCATTCGAGACGAATGCGATGGTCGAGGGATCCGAAACATGTAAGAACGAGCCAACCTTTTGCCGGCAATCACGAACCTTGTTGAGATACCACTTAATGCCGGCATCGGAATACAGATAGTGCTTGAACTCCGTCAGCGTACGTTCAACTTCCTGTTCAGCCTCTGGGAGAGTCGGGCACAACGCCGCGTAATTGAGATAGATCATGCGTGATCACGCAAAGAGCGAAATATCATGAGCCAAGTAGTTCAAGGAAGCGTGTACACGAAATAGCCAAGGGGCTGTTCAAAAAGGCCCGTTGTCTGACCCGCCCAACCCAGGCGCGCCAAGACGCGCCCTTCCACAGGCAAGGCCGCAGGCGCTTTGGCGCGCGGAGCGTACTCATAGTACGTGAGCACGACAAAGAGCCGAGAACGCTGCTGGCGGACTTTTTCAACAGCCCCTTATCGTTTTTTCGCTAAGGCGAGACCGTGAAGGTTATTGGAGTCGGAGTACCATTCAACAGGACTAAAACCTGCCCCTGTTAACAAGGCTTCTACCTGGTGTCGAGTATATTTCGTGCTGATTTCCGTGAGAATCTCTTCGCCTTCGTGGAGATGAAGGTTTAAATCCAATTCGGGAATGGGAATGACTTGATCTCGAATCGATCGAAGGTGCATTTCAATACGGTGCAYGTCATGATTGAAACGAGCCACATGTTGAAAMGCATCCTGGTCGAACTCGGCCCCAATGACAGAYTGTAAGACGCGCAACATATTTTTGTTAAAGGCGGCCGTGATTCCTGCTGAATCATTGTAGGCGGCTTCTAAACGATCGRCATCGGTRATGAGTTGGACCCCAAGAAGGAAAAAATCTCCTTGRTCCATTTCATCATAGATCGATGACAAAAAGWCCTGGCTGGCCTCAGGTYCYARRTTGCCGATGGTGCCACCTAAAATGACGACCAAGCGTCGTCCGCCATCGGGAATGTGTTCYAARTGKGCGAGAAAATCTCCGACCACGCCATGAACCWGTAATCCTTCATATTCCTCRACAAGCTCTTGRGCCACTCGTCGYACAATGCCTTCGCTGACATCAAACGGTACATAGAACCGGAGCTGTTTCGCGCGAGCCATAGCATCCAATAACACTCGGGTTTTGGTGGCGGCGCCTGATCCCAACTCCACTAATTCATCCGCGCCCGTTTTGGCGACGACATCATCGGCCACGGTTTCAAGCAATTGATGCTCGGTTCGAGTTTGATAGCATTCCGGCAATTCGCAGATTTGTTCAAAAAGTGTGGAACCCCAATCATCGTAGAAATATTTGGTCGGGAATTTTTTTGGTGTCGAAAGCAATCCATCACGAATTTCTTCTTTAATGGCCTCAGGATCTTGGGTGTGTACATGGACATCGATAATGACATTGGATTGATCAAGCATGGAATCGATTCCTTAACAGTGATGAAAACGTGATGGGTAATGGTGTTGAGAAGAGTCAGCCTAGAAACTGCCATTCTAGGCTCAGTCAGCAGGTCTCAAACTGTATCGTGTTGCTCAAAATTATGCAAGGCTTGAGAGACGGGTGATTTCTCATGCTTGGTCAACTTACAATTGTAAACCACGCGGTCTGACCCAGTTTTCCACTTTGCTCAGAGAGCCATCGATCATTAACGCCAGAGCCGCTGCAGGCAAGGCTCCGGAAAGGATGACGGTGGTGTTGGCCATTTGCAACCCGGCGACAATGGGAACGCCCAATCCACCCGCTCCAATAAACGCCGCAAGTGTGGTGGTGCCAACCGTGATCACGCCAGCGGTTCGGACGCCTGCCATGATGACGGGGGCAGCTAATGGCAGTCGAACCCAATAAAGAATTTGCCATTCCGTCATGCCAAGCGCACGTGCGGATTCCACAGCCTGCGGGGCTGCATCCCGGAGGCCTGAATAGGTATTTCTAAGAATCGGAAACAGCGAATACAACCATAAGGCCATGACCGCGGGTAGCATACCAATTCCAAACACCGGGATCATAAAGGCGAGTAGGGCGATGGAGGGAATGGTTTGCGTCAGTCCAATCCCTCGGATTATGGGTTCGGCAGTAGTTGGGTGGCGTTCGAGAAATAATCCCAACGGGACGGCCAAAAGAATTCCCAAGCCCAGCGCTAGGCCTGCTAGCGTGAGATGTTCGACTGTTCGAGTCATCAGCGACAATCGGTTCGACCATAGATAGGAGAAGAGTCCTTCTTGATTAGGTGTGGGGCCAGCTTTGCTCTCATCTGTTGCGAAGAGTCCAAGTGAAGCCAACGCATCACGTGCCACCACTTCGACCGGTTCTCCACCTTCTTGAAGACGATAATTCAATTGCCGCATGGTCTTGGCGTCAAAGGCGTTGCTTAATAATCCTAGGACCGCTCCCAACTCAGGGTGCTGCTCAAGGGTGGAGCCTCTTACTAACCCCGCGGCTTCATAGGGTGGGAAAAAATGTTGATCATCCTCAAGTACTACAAAATCATACACAGACAGCCGTCCATCAGTGGTATACACATCAAGCACGTCAATCTCACCCGCCGCCGCCGCTTGGTATTTTAACGATTGTTGCATGGCCTGAACGTGTTGAAATGTGAGACCGTACTGCGCTTTCAGACCAGGAAGGCCATCAGGACGTTTGAGGAACTCAAATCCTACTCCGGCTTTAAGGGATGAGGATACCTTGGCGAGATCGGAAATGGTTCGGAGTGACCGTCCGTGTGCCTGAGCCCGAGGCACCGCAAGTGCGTAGGAATTTTCAAAACCCAAAGGATTCAACCACCATAGATCCCAACGCTTCAAGAACTCTGAGCGCACGGTGTTGAGTGCGGTTCGTGGATCTCCGGTGGGTGGATACTGAAGAATACTGACGAGCCCAGTGCCGGTATATTCTGGGTAGAGGTCAATGGCTCCCGTGCGTAAGGCTTCAAAGCAGACTTGCGTGCCGGCTAACCCTAATCGCCGTTCGACAATCAAATCAGTGCGGGCTTCAATGAGTTGTGCGAAGATTTCAGCCAGGAGTTTGTTCTCCATAAAATTTTTTGACCCAACGACAATACGACCGTCCTGGGAAAAAGCGGGTGTGGTCAACGGTATGAGAATGGCGAAGGCCAAGAAGACGACGAGGCTAATAGGAAGCAACCGTGTCCACTTAGGACCTGAGAGAAAATACCTTGGGCAATCTCGCATCCAATCTTCGGGCCATCTTTGAACGGGCCTCAATCGAAAAACCCTCAACATAGCTGTGCTATGCCTCGGATGTTTCTCAATCGTTCCGTCCAAATCCGACCCAAATCTTGGCGCGAGATTGTCCAAGGTATTTTCTCTCAGGTCCTTAGTCATGAGCGGCCTCTATTCGATCGATGGTGCAGCAACTGTGAAATGTAATCGTGTGCAGGAGTGTGAAGCAGTTCGGTGGGACTCCCAATTTGCAAGAGTTGCCCATCCTTCAGCACGGCGATTCGATCGCCGAGTTGTAATGCCTCATCGATATCATGCGTGACCATGACCATGGTCTTATTGAGGTGTTGCTTAAGCCCGAGAAATTGCTCTTGGAGTTCGTGACGAGTAATCGCGTCGAGTGCACCAAAGGGTTCATCGAGTAATACGATTTCAGGGTCAGCCGCGAGGGCTCGTGCAAAGGCGACCCGTTGCCGTTGTCCCCCGGAAAGTTCGATCGGGTATCGGGTTTGGTACTGTTCGGGGTCAAGATGAACGAGTTCAAGCAGGGCGTGTATTCGGCTCGATCTTCGTGCCGCGTCCCAGCCGAGCAACAACGGGACAAGGCCGATGTTCTCTTCGACCGTCCAATGAGGCAACAACCCGCCATCCTGCTGCACATACCCAATGTGACGACGGAGCGCTATGGGATCTTTCCCTTCTAGCGCTTCTCCATGAATGCGAACCTCTCCAGAGGTGGGAGAATCCAGTCCATTCAACATTCGAAGCAGGGTCGTTTTTCCGGATCCACTTTCCCCAATGAGCACCACGGTCTCACCCTGAAGGACTTCAAGATCAATGTGTTGCAGGGCTCGAACATCAGCGCCAAATTCTTTACACACATTGTGGACACTGAGGGCAGGAAATGGCATCATTAAATATTCTTGACAAGCATGGCTATGGTTATATTACAAAAGAC
>LXTH01000229.1 GCA_001643555.1 Nitrospirae bacterium SPGG5
AATTTAGAGGTATTTTTTGCTTCAAAAGGATGATGGATTAGGGTTGGGCCAAGATTCAATACAATTTTTGAGTATTGGGATCAGTTTAGTAAAATACATATAAACTTCTAAAAACAAAGGACTTATGGCTATTCAACTCAAGGAATATCTAAGTAAAAATAGGGACAAACTTGTCTTTATGACCCTTTTGAGTGTTCTCACAGGAGGGGGATTTTACCTTTATGGGCAATATCAAGTGGATAGAAGGGAAGAGGCGAGAGATCTATTTGTACAGTCTCAAAATATGCTTCTTTTCCCTAGCCAGAAGGCTGACAAGATCAAGGCGAAGGCTCGCGAACTCGTGAGCAGCTACCTTGCCAAGTATCCCGGCAAGATCGAAGCAGCGTACAGCTACGCTTCCCGGTCCCGGCAGCTCCCTCCAGAAGGATCTGGATCATCCCGCGCGGGAACTCGCGGATCCGGTATAGCTGGCGAACGGCCCCGTACGCCTTGTATCTGTGAACGACGTCCGCGATTTCGGTCAAGTCSGATCTCCCGGAGCCMYWACATGACAAGAAAAAGGATCGGTTTTGGTCGTGCAAAAATAGCATCGGGAGGGTGGCCTGTCAAATGAGGTTGGGTGGCCCTTTGTAATTGGTGTTGCGGTTTGAAGTGATTGGCGG
Organism: Nitrospirae bacterium SPGG5; assembly: GCA_001643555.1. Next base: position 663 of record LXTH01000229.1, read on the forward strand.
ATGCGAACCTATTACCCAATTAACAAAGCTCGTGTATCGGTATTTGCAGAACGGTTGTTGTATGGGGCTGTTGAATAATTCTCGTCAATAGCCAATACACGCTCCAGATGAGCCCCACATCGTCAGTGGGAGGGAATGTTCAAAAAAGTCCGTCCAGCAAGGCCGCAGCCCTTTTGACGCGCGGAGCGTACTCATAGTACGTGAGCACGGCAAAAGGGCGAGAACGCCGCTGGCGGCTTTTTTCAACATTCCCTGTATATGTCTTGGACACAGATTGTCCTATCGGCCTGTTTCTGTCCTGGGAAGATGAACATTGGAGGTGATTGCCATGGATGGCATAAAGACAATTTGATGGTGATGGTTGTTGTTCTGCTTGCGTGTTCTCACGAAATTGGGAATACCGCGTGGTATGAGAGTTTGAGGGAGGGAGGCACGCTAATCTGAAATATGAAGGTCGGCTCGTCGCCGAAGGTGGTACCGGTCTAAGGCACGAACCATGTGGCCTAAAATTTGATGGGAAGGTTTCCCGTCTTTTGTTTGGAGTTTTTGAAAGAGGACCCCGACCTTTCCAGTTATTGGGGAGGTGACCGACCCATGTTGAAAATGTTGAATGACTCCTGTTGCCCAAACTATTTTTTCCTCTAGTGTCAGTTTCAGGTGAATTTCTCTTCCCAAGGACAAGAGGTTCGTTCTCCACTCCGGCATTGCCAATAGGGACCCTTCCAAGCTTAAATTGTCAATGGTGACGGGCCAGTATTGTCCTCCCTCAATTTCCAAAATGCCTTCAACTAAGGGAAATGCTTTAACATCCTGAAATCGTTGGGACGCTCGACGATCAGCGTGTTGAGGGTGAGATGATTGTGATTGATCCATGGGGCAACAGAAATTGGRATTWAGTWAWGGRCACCTCTAAAAACCGTCCTTTTCCGTGATGGCGGCGTCAGCCGCGTGCTCAAATCCTCATGTATTCGCCCATACACTCCGGTTTTCCGCGCGCGGCTTCCTTGCCCTCACAAAAAATACCTGGTTTTTAGAGGTGCCTTTATTAATCTTCCCTAACCATCAAGAATTGCCACTTCCCTTCCGAAACATGAGATGAAGTCTATCTCTAGGGGAGGGATGAGTATACCCGAACTATGCACTCAATCTGGAGCTCGGGCTTAAGGAAAATCAAGGGAGTATTGGAAAAAAGAAGCCACGGGATAATGGAACACGCTAAAAGGAGGCAGTTACTTCAGGGGCCGTTCTTCGTTTGCCCCTTGCGGGGGAATCGTGCCTTTACCCTCATTGAACTGATTGGCGTCCTCGCCATTATTTCTATCTTGGCCGGAATGATTGCTCCTAATGTCATCGGACGCATTAAGGCAGCAACGCAGGATGCAGAGGTACAGAATTTGAAAGTCATTGCCCAAGGCATCGAATTATACATGCGAAAGAATCGGGATTTTCCGGCTACCTTGTCTGCCTTGAGTCCTGATTACGTTCCCTTTCCACCGGCCCAATTAACGAGCAATACGAACGATTACCCCCGGTATTATTTTGTTCAACCGAATCTCAGCAGTTTCAGCAATGCCACAGGCCTCACGTCGAGTGAATTGGCCGATGCTCGGTTTTTAGTGATTTCTCAATTAAACCAAGATGCTGCACCTACTATAATCAACGATGCTCAATTTGAATCCTGGTGGAATACTGATGAAACCTCTACCCCGGACCTGAAAATTTATCGCGGGCATGTCGGACATCTCTTTTATCTCATCAGTCTGAGTGCAGATGGAGCCGGAGGAAGTTATTCGATTGATGGCACCCCGACCAACTCTGGTGGTTCCACCTTATCGCTCCACACGAACTATCATATCGCTGGTACGCGCGTGGCTTTAGATGAAGCCAATACCTACGCCACTCCCGAAGTGGAGTTCGCTTTGACGGTTCAGACTGGCTATCAATTTGACCCGGATTGCACTGCAGGGTCCCAATGGAGGGTGATTAGTAGTGGATGTTATAGCAGCTAGAGAAACTCAGGTGCTCGGGAGAAAAACATGAAGAGGAACAACACTCTTCAAACTGTTCTTGGCGTCAGTCTCATCCACGGCCAATTTTTGGCTTCTGCATTTGTCAAAGGGGAGATGACTGGGAGTTGGAGCGCCCCGAGTGTGGTTGAGGGAGTTGATCAACTCCAAATGGCTCTGGCCGAGGCCATTCGAGCAACCCACTTTCCTGGTCAACATGTCAGTCTCCTTGTTGAAGATAGACGATTGGTTCATCAATACCATCTTGTCCCACCCATGAGCAAAAAAGATCTGGACGTGTATCTGGGTCGTATGGCTGATCGGGAAAAATGGGGAGAAGGCCCCGCTGTGTGGAGATATCGAACAGCCATGGGTGGACGAGGCCAGCAGGGGGTGTTGCTTGATGTCTGGCCTCAATCATATGTGGATGAGGTGATCCAGGCGTGTCAAGCCGTGCAATTAACTCCAGTTCACCTCTTTCCCTTGTCAGCTGTCTTTGTCGATCAGGTGCGAACCTTGGGGGCAGAACCGGATGATGTCTTGCTGCTTGTGACTCGTGCAGTGGGGAAAATCGTGTTGGTTATTGCGACGGGAGAAGGAAAGCCACTTTTTGATCGATTCCTGAGTGGAAATGTTGAGGAAGCGCAGAGTCCTGCCCGGATAGGACAGGAAATCACCCGGACCTTGTTATTTGTTAATCAGCAATTTGAAAAACAGGTTGGCCAGGTATGGGTGATGGGGGAATCCGAAGGGTTTTCTGCTGAGGCCATCCAACCTCATGTTGACATGCCTATTTTGGGGTCTCCGATTATTCCCGATCCTGCCTATTGGATTTTTATTGGAACGAACCTTCCCCCCACTCATGACACGAACTTTATCCCCAAAGAGATTCGTCAGGGATCGAGGCGGAGAGCCATGGCGAAAATTTCAGTAGCACTCCTTGTTGGGCTCGTCTGTTTTTCTGTGAGTATGACCAGTCTTATTGAGGCACTGTTAGCTCGAGGTCAATCCATGGCAGCGATGATTCACGATCAAGTCCAAGACAAGCAACGAGAGAAAGGTGAATGGGTGGGACGGGTTGAGGCCTATCAATCTCAACAGGCGTGGGCTCAAACGATCCTGACGAATCGTGTCCCTCCAATGGCGGGGTGGTTTCTTGGCTACCTCGGGGAAATTCTTCCTGATGAATTGGTCTTAGACCGCGTTTCTGTTGTCAGGGATGGTGCTGGTTGGAATGTGGCCCTGAGTGGGACAGGTCCTCAACAGCCTTCGGTCGGTGTTGACAGGCTTACGCTCTTTGAAGAGCGTTTGGTTCAAGGCCCCTATCATGTGGTCATGACCAAACGGTGGCAAGATGGGTGGCTGAAACGGTTTGGGAGTGGGAGCAGTCATTCAACTGATCGGTCTCGTCATCGATTTGAGATGGAAGGGCGAATTCAATGAAACCGGCACTCCCTCAATGGGCAGGCGATATCTTGTCATATGCCGGAAAACGCGCTCTTGTTGGAATTGTGCTTGTTGGGTCTTTGATCGTAGTCGGGTGGTCTCTCACTGCACGGGTTTCGCTGATTACAGAAGCTCATTCCTCCATTCAGTCGGCGTTTCTTCTCGATCGGGAGTTAACGACTCTTCGTACGAAATGGTCGGGACGAATTCAGGAGGAGATCGATCAAGAAGTGCGGCAAGCCGATGCGCAACTCATTCAAGGGTTTGAACACACCGTGCGATGGTTGGAAAACGTGCGTGCGCAGTCGTTGAAACTTGGTTTTTCTTGGGAACATTCGCTTGGTCAAACACTTCCTGCCCCAGAACATCTGGTGGGGGTTCAACTCTTGCCGGTCAAATTTGTCTTGGGTGGTGAGACCCCCCAGGGATCGTACGAAGCTATGATCGAACTTCTTCGGGCCTTGGACGAGGGGCAGGTCAGGGTAGATCTTCAGGAAATGATCATGACCGGTGATGGCAATGGGGTTCAGCGTATCGTGATTCAGGTATATGTCTGGATGAAACATATAGGATGAAAAATGTTCTGAATAACCCTTGGGTTGTTGGCGGGTTGTGTGTCGCAGCCTTGGTGATGGTCTTGGTGAGACTGGTGTTTCCGTTGTGGGGAAATTCGGTCCAAGCCATGCCGGCGTCCAGCCAAACGGCTTCCAATATGGAGCAGGTGATTGCCATGCGGGAAGCGACCACTGAAACCAAAAAGGGGAAGAGGGCGGCGGAGCAAGCCGGGAC
>LXTH01000116.1 GCA_001643555.1 Nitrospirae bacterium SPGG5
TCGATCGTTCTTGTACTGAATATGATTAATCCTAACCGAAGAGCCTTGCATATAAATACGTCACTCTCTTTCACTTCGAGAGTAATATTTGTTGTCAATCTTTCGATTTCAGCAAGACGCTCTGGAGCAATGCGCTTTATTGCTTCTCCAACGGCTGGCAATAGCGGTCCAGCGACAGAAGTTGTAGGATTATGGTAATTGTATTCCATAACCTCACTACTTATAAATAGTGGACATAACGTGCTTGGTTTAACCTGCGAAACCGTCATGACTAAGTCGCAAATTTAGTCAAAAGATTACGCGGCTTTGTCAGGGTTCAAACCAGTGTTAGACAAAAAATCGACTCAATTTGTTTATAGCGCTCTTTGATGACTGAGTATTTTCGTTTCTTGAGCCTGCCCAGGCTGACCATCTTCGCTGCTTATAATACGCAATTTTGGGATTTTGGGATTATTTCAGTCGTTTGATAACCAGCAACGTGAAATCATCCGAGGGCTCGGAACCCGCCCTGAAATTCTCCACTTCCTTTTGAATCTTTTTCACTAACTTTTCCGCCGAAAGCCGGTGATGCTGCTTAATGAGAGTCATCAAACGCTCTTCGGAAAACTCTTCCTGCTTGGAATTCATGGCCTCGGTAACGCCATCGGTGTAGAGCACGAAAATATCGTTTTTCTGAATCGTGAGAGTTTCCTCTTCGAGGCTGATCTTGGCAACAATTCCCAGCGCCATGCCGGCCGGTTGAAGTGCACGCAATTCCGATTCCGAAGCTTGCCAAACATAAGCTGGGTGGTGACCGGCCCGCGCACAAGTCAGGGCGCCGGTTTTCGGGTTGAGAACGGCATAAAAAAGAGTAATGAAACGCCTGTTGCGCGATTCGGTCATGAGCATTTCATTGGCCCGGCACAGAACCTGGGCCGGAGAGTTGTCTTGTATTGCGATGCCGCGAACCAGCGTTCGGGAAAGGGCCATCACTAACGCCGCCGGAACGCCCTTGTCCGCAACATCAGCAATGACGATACCCAAGTTGGCATTTTTTAACGGGATGAAGTCATAAAAGTCGCCGCCCACATGTTTAGCCGATTGATAATAGGTGGCGATTTCCCAACCCGGTATTTTCGGGGTCGCCTCAGGTAAGAAGCTGTGTTGGATTTCTTGCGCCATGCTCAGTTCTTTTTCCAAAGCTTCCTGCGCCAGCCGGATTTCGTGGAGCTCGGTTTGCTCGATGGCCAGAGAAGCTTGATTGGCCAGCAGATTGGTTAGGTGCACTTCGGCTTCGGCCACCTTGCGCGGCGTTTTATGGGCGACCAAAAGCAGTCCAATGGGATGGTTCTGAGAAATACTCTGAATCGGCGCAAGGTAAATGGACCGACAACCCACTTCGCTCCAGAATTGCCACATCGCACGATCTTCAATGATGCTTGTCGAAGCTTCCGGTGGAATAGGCTCCTCAAGAGGAAACAATCTCAAACTGGGTTCACCGCGCTCTTGCAGGGAAATTTGACCGGAGCGGCCAAGCTGCAGGAACGTTTGTCCGGCGCCAGATTCGTTCCAGGGCTTTTCCAGAAAAACTTCTTGCTTAGGCTTGAGCCCGGTGCTGGCGAGCTTTCTTGTGCCTCCATTTGCTTCGTGCAGCATGAGCGCGCACACATCCGCGGCAAAGATTTCCGCTGTCACCTTGACAACTTGTCCCAAAATCGCTTCCAAATTTTGCGTATTTAGCAAAGCATTCGAAAGGGTTAACAGGGCCGCCTGTTCTTGAATCCTTTGATCCCGGGTCTGCTCGAAAATGCGTGCGCGTTCCACGGCCACACCCATTTGATTGCCGACCGTGGTCAGCAGTTGCAATTCTTCATCTGAAMMYAKMTGTCCGGCGGCGGCTTCGACTTGCCATCTGTTGGGCCGATCTTTGATGAGTACGTCGCATCCTCCGGCCTCAGCGACCGTCTGCGTTTCTACCCGGGCGATTTCTTTACCGACGCCCTGCCGCAAGCTGATGTGCTGGTCATGGGGCACATCCTGCATGACTGGAACCACGACGAGAAAGGCTCGCTGCTCGCCAAGGCCTATGCGACGCTGCCCAAGGGCGGCGCCCTGATCGTGTACGAGGCGCTCATCGACGATGAGCGCAGGCGGAACGTGTTTGGTTTGCTGATGAGCCTGAACATGCTCATCGAAACGCCGGGGGGGTTCGATTACACCGGCGCGGATTGCTGCTCCTGGATGCGCGAGGCGGGATTCCAGGAAACCCACGTCCAACCCCTTGTGGGCCCAGACTCGATGGTGGTCGGAATCAAGTAACCTCCCTCCTGGGAGGACATGGCCCAGTCGTTCCTTAAGACTGTGGAGSRSATGGTGGAGGAGGGCATGATCATTGGCCCTCGTTTGAAAATTGCCATTTGCATGCTGTCGACAACCGGTGGCCATGCGGATTTCCGTGGACCGGATCGGTGTCATGCCGCGGTGTCGCGGTTGTGGCCGCCTGGTCCCGGTCAGCCGTCGAGTATTGTGGATGGGCCTTGGGAATGTCGAAAGCGTGTGCGAGAGATCGCGGCGTGTGGTGGCGATCTCATAAAAATTTGTACCAGCCCTGGAGTGGTCTCACCTTCTGATAAATTAGAGGACCGCGATTTTACTCAAGCAGAAATTGACGCCATGTGCGATGAGGCCGCGGGACGAGGCCTCATGGTCGCGGCCCATGCTCATAGTAAGCGAGGGATCGGGCTAGCGATCGATTGCGGAGTGCAGGATATTCAACATATCTCCTTTATGGACCAGGATTTGGCCGAACGCGCGTATGCGAAAGGGTGTACCGTGACCCCCACGTCTTGGATTAGCCGAACTTTATCATCGGCTGAAGGGCTCACGCCCTTTGTGATGGAAAAAGTGCAGCAAGTTTCAGAGGTGCATGCGGAAGCCGTTCGGATTGCTCACGCAAGTGGACTGAAAATGTTAACCGGAACCGATCCTATTTTGCCGAACATGCACGGACGCAATTACATGGAAGTCGTGTCGTTGATTCAGGATGGCCTCTCTCCGCTTTCAGCGTGGTATGCGGGGACAGGATTGGCAGCCGAGCGAATCGGGCAGGATGATACAGGGCATCTCGTGCCTGGAAAACGGGCAGACCTTCTCCTGTGTGCCAGTGATGTGATTGAGAATCCTGCCTTATTCGACCACGGTGCGTTGGTGGAAGTGATCAAAGACGGAATTGGGTATCGAGGGGCCGTGGCCGATATTCCTCAACGAACCTTTGGGTCTACGGTTCGTGACAGCCTCGCCCCGCCTTCTTCAAGATAATTGGGCTGTTGAGCCACCCTGAGTTTAGGTGAGGGGTCCGCCAACAGCGTTCTTTGGGAACCTGAAGCGTGAAGCGTAGGGGAAAAACAGAGGTGTTTCTTTCACCCATTACGAATCACGGATCACGAAATCGTCAAAAGCCATTATCCTTTGAGGGTTTAATCTGCGGGACGGAAAAATCCTCGTCTGGGTCATTTTGCAAATTCACGATCAGTTCGCCTTTGGGGGAAAAGAACCCTTGTTCATCGATTTGTACAATGCCCGTGCAGTTGTCCTGGAAAAATTCTAAAATCCACCCGTTAAAATCGTACCCTTCGTCCGTGATATCGTTCTTACTGAGTCGAGCCGTCAAAATAAACTTGGCTCGAACCACAAACTCCCGGGCAAGTTCGGCTTCCTGATCACCAAAGGCGGAGAGTTGTTTACTGAATCCGGTTTGCTCTTGTTCAAACACATCTTGATAGGTGCCTTGGTTGCGAACGCAAAAAATTTGGATCGGTTTCCGATCACGATGGTAGCCCAAGGCAATTTGTACCCAGCTCCAGTCCTCAAGCGCTTCGGGATCCATTTTGGGGACAAGGGGCACTTGGCTTTTGGATTTCAGAAAGTCGAGTAATAAACGCAATGGGGGCGGATCTTTTCGTTGGCAAAATACCCGGCAATAGATGAGCGTATCACCAGCCTCATCCGTCTTAGTCACGGAAAATACAGGAATTTCTTTACCCATTCTGGACCTCAATTCTTTCAAAAGATTACAGGAATCGTCGAATTTCCACTTTACCTTGTCATGCTTCTGGCCATCAAGCGCAGAATAGATTCGGTGTCGAATGTTAAATCGAACATTTTCCTGCATTCATGCGTGTTTTGTGGTTGACAGGGTAGGATGCTTTCGGTAGTATCTCGCCCCATCTCATCTAGTTTCTGGATTCACTTGGGACAATACGAAGTTCGATTCATAAATCAGTGGATTGGCCACTGTTGGTTCTCAATTTTGTTGAGCGCTACCCACATCATCTTACACTCATGAAGAGGAGGTCTGTATGGGAAAAGCGATGACCAAGTCCCAGATCGCTGATCACCTTGCTGGTAAATCTGGTGTGACCAAGAAGACCGCAACAGAGTTACTAGACAATTTGGCAGCACTGGCTTACAAGGAAGCAAAAAACGCCTTTACCCTTCCAGGGATTGGGAAATTGGTGTTGTCTCACCGCAAAGCCCGAATTGGTCGGAATCCCCAAACGGGAGAACCGATTAAGATCCCAGCCAAAAAAGTGGTTAAATTCAGAGTGGCCAAAGCGGCAAAGGATTCGATCCTCGGTGTGAAGAAGTAATTGTTGGATTGGGTAGTCCGATCTTTGAATTTCTGTCTGCTTTGCCAGAGACCATTTACCGAAACCTACTAGGCTTCATTTTTAAGTAAACACCAAGGGGCCGCTACTACCGTAGCGGCCCCTTGGTGTTTCTTAGGGTTCGCGCAAGGATACCTTCCCCGTTTTCGTTGATGAGTCCAACTATTCGCCCCACACGATCGAAACATCTAGCTCAAACCCGCACATCCTCGTGACGATCGCTTATAGCC
>LXTH01000176.1 GCA_001643555.1 Nitrospirae bacterium SPGG5
CAATGGTGGGATAGCGGTATTCCGTCTCATCGAGGCTGGCGGTCGCGAGGCCCGTCACTTCACCAACAATGGTGACTTGAGGCTGGTCTGACAAAGTGGCCGGATCAAGAAATGGTTTTTCAAAGGCAAGAAATCGTCCTTGAGAGGACGTGCGCTGGGAAACCGGCCTTTCCGAATCTCCCAACGGTAGCTGCAACACCTCAATGCGTGTCGCATCTGCCAGCCGCTTGGATTGAAGCACCTGCCCACCTAACACCACGACGGTACCCACATACGCCTCAGGGTTTTCAAGGAGTTGAGCAAATGACACGCTCTTGTCTATTTGCGGAAGGAGCGCCTCCGGAATGGGGCTTGGTCCGGCGGCGCAACCTGAGCCGAGAGCAAGACATAGAAGCAAAATACCTAATGGGAATCGATTCATGAACGCACTATACCACACAGATAACAATCTGAAAATTATTTTTACTTCAAGTGCGGAATCATCAAATTGCCAAYMWWMMGATNTAGAAGACGTAACAACKTATCCTTRGCCACTCTGCTGTTTAGCTTCCAATTCACTCCACCGTTCATACAGTTTCSCAACTTGGCGTTCAGCCAACTGCAAGKCTTCATACGCATCTTGTAGCTGGATATGATCCGARACCACGGTCGGRTCTGCAACTGTTGCTTGGCACCGTTCTACGGCAGACTCGGCKTKGAGAATSTTGGCTTCGAAGGAATCGTATTCTTTTTGCTCACGATACGTCAGCTTTTKGGTCGASGATCCCTTTGATCGGRCATTCGRCAAACGATTGTGTTCCYCCTGTTCTTCTCGATGTTTCAACTGTCGCCGAAGCCATGCTTCCCATTGCYGATAWTCGGCGAACGTCCCATGTGCCCCGTATCCATCCAATCCCACAAATTGCGTGCAYAGGCGAGTCAACATATACCGATCGTGAGTGACTAAGACCAGGGCRCCTGAAWATTCTAGCAAACTTTCCTCCAACACTTCACGCGTCGGAATATCTAAATCATTGGTTGGCTCATCGACAATCAAGACATCCGCAGGTTGCAACATTAGCCGAGCGATCAACGCCTTGGCCTTTTCCCCTCCCGAGAGAAGTTCCACAGGCAAATCTAATTGCTCTGGCTGAAAGCGAAAACGTTTGGCCCATGCCGCGAGATGGATGGTGCGATCTCGATAGGTGACGGTATGCCCTGTATCCGATAAGGTCTTTCGGAGCGTGTCTTGAGGATTGAGTTGTTCACGATGCTGATCAAAATACACCACGTGCAACGCATCGGCATGACTGACAGTTCCTTGATCAGGTTCGATCGTCTTCGCCAACAGCTTGAGAAGCGTGGACTTGCCAGACCCATTGCGCCCTAAAATGCCCACGGCCATTCCAGGGGACAGGATCAACTCAAAATCTTGAAAGAGCGTGATTGAACCAAAAGCCTTGTGAAGATGCTCCGCGGCAATCAACCGTTTGGTTTTCCTCCCCGAGCCGACAAAATCAATGGCGGTACCTTCTTGCCGCAATCGAGCCTTGGTCTCCGCCAGCTCCTTTTGCAAGGCATGCGCCATATTCACACGATACTTCGCCTTGGTGGTCCTCGCCTTGGGTCCACGCCGAAGCCACTCTTCTTCTCGTCGAACTTTTCCCGCCAAGGCCTGAGCTTGCTGTGCCTGGGTCTCATGATACGCCTCACGTTGATCCAGGAACTCACGGTATGATCCTTGTATGAGGAGCATCCCTTCAGGGTATCGACTATTGAGTTCGCCAATTGTATTCGTCGCGTGATCCAACAACCACCGATCGTGGCTCACCATGACCCAGGGCCATGGGCTTTGGGCCATGAGTGATTCAAGCCACGCCAACCCATCGAAATCAAGATGATTCGTGGGTTCATCCAACAACATCATATCCGGCGATTGCACCCACCCACAGGCAATSGCCAGGCGTTTTTTCCACCCGCCAGATAGCGGTCCRACAATCACTCCACCATGCTCAAACCCCGTCCGTCCTAACACCTCTTGAGTACGAGCCAGACATTCGTCCAGCGGCAAGMCTGCTGCCTCACCAGCATGTTCAAGCACTTCAGCCACSGTYGCCTGAGCTGGRAACTCTTCTTCTTGYGCAACATAGGCYAYTCGAAGATGCTGGCGGCGAGTCACCTCCCCTGCATCAACTTTTTCCAACCCAGCCAGGATCTTCAGGAGCGTGGATTTGCCTGCCCCATTGGGACCCACAATTCCAAGACGATCCTTCTCATCCACGCCAATGGTAAGATTGGCAAATAGTTGTTTGACACCAAAGGACTTTGAAATCTGTTGACAATGAATGAGCGCGGACACGAATCCCCTCCTTTTACGTACATGGGGTATAGGCTATAGCAGAAGCATTGAGCAAGATGGTACAGTGAGGACTTGAAGGCTGAAGGCTGAAGGTTAAAGGCTGAAGGTTAAAGGCTGAAGGTCACCACTCATAACTTCACGCTCGGATTAAGGCTTCGACTAAAAATCTTCAGCCTTCAGCCTTTAACCTTCAGCCTAACAACCTAAGTAGTCACGAAAAACCATGAACTTTGATCCTGCCATCGCAGCTCAACAAGCATTTCACCGAGCCCAAGAAGCCGATGATTTAGGTGAATTGGCAGACCAAATCGCTGAGGACGAAGAAACCTTTTCCTCGGATGCAGGACCTGAAGCGAAACAGGCGTATGAACGACTTCAAAAGATTGGCGAGCAGCTACCCCAGGCTCAAGGATTTCAAGAGTTTCTCATTTATATCACGTGGCAACAGGTGACCGAGGAAACAATCCCGCGCCATTTTCAGAAAGGGCTGGAACTCTGCAATCAATTCCTCAACCAATTTGGAAAGTCGTTGGAAGGATCGGTGACCGCCAAGCAAGTCATGAATATTCAAGAATCGTTTCGGGGTGGCCTTGGCAAGCAGGAAGCACTCATGCCAGAATTTGATGAAGACGCCTTCGAAGGCGGGGACTGAAATTCTTGGCATTCTCTTCATCCGTTACATTCGGCACCTTCCCTCAGATATCGCTCACCCATGGCTCAATATGAGGATGAATCCTTCTGAACACCCCGGAAAAGCGAGATATCCCCTCCCAAGCAACATGCCGATTTCTCGACAAGCTTCTTCCCAAAACGACCACAATCTCTTTGGAGAGAAACTCAGTTGCAATCTGAAGTTCTATAGAGTAATTTGAACGCTTCATTGACTCTCTCGTTTGGAACACGCCTTCTACCGGCAGTTCCTGCCGGTATCTTTAGCTGAAGCATCACCTTTCAGTTTCGAGAGCAGATTACGCACAGAGGAATTGCCGTGCATGCCAATACGCAATCGCATGCACCACGGAGACTTACGACTATGCCCAATCAAATACGACGTAAAGACGTTCGGAACATTGCCATCATCGCCCATGTCGACCATGGAAAAACCACGCTTGTGGATGCCCTCTTGAAGCAAACCGGGGCCCATGTGTTTAAAGAAGGCGAAGCGGTCATCATGGATTCCAACCCTCTTGAAAAAGAACGCGGCATCACGATCTTTTCAAAAAACGCGTCCATGCGATACAAAGACATTCTGATTAATCTCGTCGATACCCCCGGCCATGCAGACTTCGGCAGCGAAGTTGAACGCATTCTCCGATTGGTGGACGGCGTGCTTCTCTTGGTTGATGCCTTTGAAGGCCCCATGCCGCAAACCAAGTTCGTCCTGAAAAAATCGCTCGAACTCCACCTCAAACCCATTGTCGTGATCAACAAAATTGACCGACCGAATGCCCAACCCCATAGGGTCGTCGACCAAACGTTCGATCTTTTTTGCGAACTCAACGCCACCGATGAACAGCTCGACTTTCCGATTGTCTTTGCCTCAGGAAAAGAAGGTCGCACCACCCTGGATTTGGATGAAGACAACCAAGATATGAAACCTCTTCTGGACACCATTATTCATCGCGTACTTCCGCCCGTGGCTGATCCGGACAAACCATTTCAAATGCTRGTCACGATCCTCGAATATGATTCKTAYATTGGCCGCATTGCTATCGGTCGCATCGTCCACGGATCGATACGYGTGGGCGARCCYGTTRTRTTAATCACGCGKGACGGSAAACAYATCCGCAACAAAGTCACGAAAATTCTCGCCTACCAGGGYCTCACACGAATAGACTGTGACTCAGCCAAAGCCGGCGATATTATTTCCTTAGCCGGCGTGCAAGACGTACGAGTCGGTGAAACTTTGGCTTCTCCAAGCCACCCCGTCGCCTTGCCAACCGTCAATGTGGACGAGCCCACGATCTCGATGAACTTCTCTCACAACACCAGCCCGTTGTCCGGAAAAGATGGCGGACGATTTCTCACCTCACGGCACATTCGAGAACGTCTGGCACATGAAGCAATGATGAATGTTGGGATCAAGGTGGAAGAAGTGGATGGCGGCGAACGGTTTAAAGTATCCGGCCGTGGGGAATTGCACTTGGCGATCTTGATTGAGACCATGCGTCGTGAAGGCTTTGAACTAGAAGTCTCGCCGCCTAAGGTCATTTTCAAAGAAATCGAGGGTGATATGCTTGAGCCGATTGAAGAAGTCGTCATTGAAGTCGATTCGGGCTACCAAGGCGGGGTCATCGAAACCTTAGGCAATCGACGCGCTGAAATGAAAGACATGCGAGTCAGTGCCGTGGGCACCATTCGCATGGAATTTCATATTGCCTCACGCGCGCTATTGGGTTTTCGAAATGAGTTACTCATGATGACACGCGGGACCGGCGTCATGTCACAGATCTTTCTGGAATACCAACCCTTTAAAGGTGAAGTACCACGACGACCAGCTGGTGTTCAAATTTCTCAAGGCACGGG
>LXTH01000165.1 GCA_001643555.1 Nitrospirae bacterium SPGG5
ATCCCTCGGGTGCGAAAAGACATGGGGTATCCGCCCCTTGTCACCCCGAGTAGCCAAATCGTGGGAAGCCAGGCGACCATGAATGTCCTGACCGGTGAGCGATATAAAGTCATCACCAACGAAACGAAGAATTATTTCCTCGGGTTTTACGGAAAACCACCAGGGTCGTTGAATTCCAAAATACGGCAAAAGGCGAGTGCCGGTGAAAAACCCATCACCGGAAGACCGGCGGATAATTTAGATCCCGAATTGCCGGAAGCGAAAAAAGAGTTAGCCGATCATCAAGTCTCGGCAGAAGATATCTTGTCCTATGCCCTCTTCCCTTCGGTCGCGCTTCAATTCATCGATGAGCGTGAACGGGGAGAACTCAAACCCGAAGTACTTGAACCTTCCCCGCAAGGCGGACAAACTTCAGATTCCCGTGATCTCCATCTGGCCCCGGTAGAATTTCGAGTTATGCTGCACGGCGAGACGTATCACATTCACGTCTCCGGCTCTGGCAAAACCGTGGATGGACGAAAGCCCTATTACATAAAAGTAGATGACAAACTCGAAGAAGTGTATCTCGAAACCCTGCAAGAAGTGCTGGCGAGCGGGCCGGAAGCTCCGGTGAGTGCGGGCACGGCCAAGGGCGGACGCCCCAAAGCCAGCGGCCCCGGAGACGTGACCACGCCCATGCCGGGTCGCGTCGTCAAGGTATTAGTAGCCGAAGGAGCCAAAATTTCCACAGGTGATCCGGTCCTGGTCATCGAAGCGATGAAAATGGAAAACCAAGTGACCGCTCCCATCGACGGCACGGTGAAAACCATTCACGTCAAAGAAGGCGATCAGGTGAACTCCGACGAAACCCTGATCCAAATTGAATAAGGCAACTCCTAAACATACCTTCGAACTGTTCATGAATTCCTCCCCTTTGTAAGGGGAGGTTAGGTGGGGTAGAAACTTCGAATTGTCTACACAATTTCTAAAGGGCACCTCTAAAAACCAGGCATTTTTTGTGAGGGCAAGGAAGCCGCGCGCGGAAAACCGGAGTGTATGGCGAATACATGAGGATTTGAGCACGCAGCTGACGCCGCCATCACGGAAAAGGACGGTTTTTAGAGGTGCCCTAAAGTTGTACGGTACCAGCCCAACTGATGTCTCTACCTCCCCTACCCCTCCTTACAAAGGAGGGGATAAGATTCATTCAGAAGATCAATTCATAAACTTGCGGCATGATACAACTTGAACATTCTTTCCTTCCCTTGCTGCTCATCACAAGCCTTGTGACCAGTTGCACCTCGAAAACCCCAGGAATTCCCCATTACATCGACCTGCTTCACCAACATACTGTCCACGCAACAACCATCAACGGCCATAGGCTTGCGTATCTCGATGAAGGCCAAGGCCCTCCCGTTATCCTCATTCACGGGTTCGGCGGATCCATGTGGCAATGGGAACATCAACAGGAAGAGCTGGCACAACACTATCGAGTCATCACCCTCGACATGTTAGGATCCGGACTATCTGAGAAACCGGAGATCGACTACTCCCCGACTCTCTTACTCAATTCCATCACAGAATTTATGGATAAGACAGGCATTCCACAAGCTACGCTCATCGGCAACTCCATGGGCGCAGGCGTGGCTATTGGTATGGCCTTGACCCATCCGGAACGCGTATCAAAACTCGTGCTCATCAGTGGATTCCCGGCCAATATGGTGGAGAGTATCGCCTCTCCCTCATACAAGCGTTTCATCAACACCCGTCCTCCTATCTGGCTCGCACGATTGGGGATGTGGATCGCCGGACGATGGGCGACCAAAGGAATCCTGACCGAAATTATTCATAATCCCAACCACATCACGCCACTCGTCATCGAACGTTCTTATCGAAACCGTCAGGATCCAGGATTTCTTCCCCCGCTCTATTCACAAATCGACCAGATTCAAGAATGGGAAGAACACTTCGCCCCAYKSWTAGGAGACATCTCACATCCCACACTCATTATTTGGGGAAAAAATGATCGAGTGTTTCCGCCGTCCGTAGGGCAAACCMTGCACACGACCATGRCCCAGAGCACCTTCCTRGAAGTGCCCAACTCAGGCCATATTCCACAATGGGAAAATCCTACAATCGTGAACACTGCGATTCTTCAGTTCCTCGCTGGCAATTAGGTGATAAGAGAATACTGGATTCCCGCTCACAACCGCCGAGATGGCGCCAATTTCGTTTTCATGAACCAAGCGAACATCACAGTGACGGAAAAGCATTTCCCATGGAGATGCGTTTGGTTCATCAAGATGACCGAGGACATATGCTCGTGATTGCGGTCATGTGGGAACTTGGTGTAGAAGAACCCGTGCTTGGGAAACTCTAGCAATGGCTACCGGAACAAATCGGGCAAGAAGTGTCGATCCCTCGGACATGAGCCTTACCGATATTCTCCTGACTCACATTCGCCATTATTCGTATTCG
This sequence comes from Nitrospirae bacterium SPGG5, assembly GCA_001643555.1. The sequence continues at coordinate 2,458 of LXTH01000165.1, forward strand.
GGTTCTCTCACCACTCCACCCTGTACAGAAGGGGTCCAGTGGGTTATCCTGGAGGAACCGATCCTCATTTCCCAACAGGATGTGGATCAATTCGTCCACATCATTGGACACCATGCCCGTCCCATCCAACCCTTGGGAAACCGACAGATTGAAGAAAACGGACTGGGCAACATGTAGAACGGTTGGACCTTGTTCCGAACCAACACCCAGACACCTTCCAAGAAATCCAAGCCCATGCTTCGGGTTCCCGGACAATAAACCGATACAACATTCATGAATTGTGAGTATACGCCAATGAACGAGCGACTAAGGAGTGAGTAATGCCCTACCAGCCGATCGAAAACTACGGATTGATTGGGAATATGCATACCACGGCCCTTGTGGGGATGAACGGGTCCATCGACTGGTTTTGCTTCCCATATTTTGATTCCCCAAGCATCTTTGCGGCCATCCTGGATGAGCACAAAGGGGGATGGTTTAAGATTGCGATCAAGGGCAATACCGCGACCCAAAAACAATACTACTGGCCTGACACCAATGTGTTAGTCACACGGTTTCTTTCTACCCAGGGGGTTGGAGATGTCGTTGACTTTATGCCCGTCGGACTCAAAGAAACCGACGTGGGATATCATGGGATCGTTCGTCGTGTGCAAGCGATTCGAGGAAACGTGACGTTCAGGCTGGAATGTTTCCCTGCTTTTAATTACGCCCGGGATGTGCATACCACCTCGGTCACTCCTGATGGAGTGTGCTTCAGTGCCAATAGCTTAAACCTCCGCCTGGGCTCGACCATTCCCTTACAACTGGACGGCAATGGGGTCGTGGCCGAGTTTGAATTACAAGAGGGGCATGAATTGAGTTTCACCCTCCAGGAAGTCGGGCCGGACTACGAACGTTGTGTCGCGATTGCTCAAGACCAAGCTGAGGATCTGTTCCGTCAAACCGTAAAATATTGGCGCCAATGGCTGGGGCATTGCACGTATCACGGTCGTTGGCGGGAACGTGTTCAACGCTCGGCGCTCACCCTCAAACTCCTGACCTTCGAACCAACTGGGGCCATCGTCGCCGCACCCACCTGTAGCCTTCCCGAAGGTATTGGGGGACAACGGAATTGGGATTACCGCTACACGTGGATTCGTGATGCGGCCTTCACATTATACGGACTACTCCGTATTGGGTTTACCGATGAAGCTGCAAAATTCATGCAGTGGCTGGAGGCCCGGTGCCACGAACTTCGCCCAGATGGTTCGCTGCAAATCATGTATGGAATCGATGGCCGGCACGAACTCCGGGAAGAAACCCTTGACCACCTTGAAGGCTATAAACAATCCCGACCTGTTCGGGTGGGCAATGGAGCGTATGGCCAACTGCAGTTGGATATCTACGGTGAGCTTATGGACTCTGTGTATCTGTACAACAAATATGGCACTCCCATTTCCTATGATCTCTGGAAACATCTCCGCCGTCTGATCAACTGGGTATGCGACAATTGGCAACGGCCAGACGAAGGGATATGGGAGGTGCGCGGTGGACAGCAACATTTCCTGTATTCCAAACTGATGTGCTGGGTGGCCGTCGATCGTGGGTTGCGACTCGCGGAGAAACGTTCATTTCCGGCTGATCGGGATCGTTGGTTACACGTACGCGATACGATCTATGAAGAGATCATGGAGAAGGGATGGAGTGAAAGCCGCCAAGCCTTTGTGCAACGCTATGGAAGTGAAACCCTTGATGCAGCCAATCTTATGATGCCTCTGGTCTTTTTTGTCTCCCCCACCGACCCGCGTATGCTGAAAACGCTGGATGCCACACTCCAATCACCGGAAAAAGGCGGCCTGGTGGCAAACGGGCTGGTGTATCGCTACAACATTACTGAAACCACCGATGGCCTCACTGGAGAAGAAGGCACATTTAACATTTGCACATTTTGGTTAGTTGAAGCTCTCACACGCGCTGGTAAAGTGGATCGCAGCCGTTTGGATGATGCCCGCTTACTCTTTGAACAAATGCTGGGTTATGCCAATCATTTAGGCCTATATGCAGAACAAACTGGCCATCATGGCGAAGCCCTTGGGAATTTTCCGCAAGCGTTTACGCATCTCGCCCTCATCAGCGCCGCCTTTAACCTGGACCGCGCCTTGGGCAAATAGGCTTCTCGGTACTTCCAATTAAACCTCTGCTTTGTTTGATTACAACATGCATGGTTTTATCTACATTGCACGAACTGGAAATTATTTGGAATAACTAAATCCGGCTGTTCGGATTCCCGACTTCAGCACTTATCGGCTGCGAACAAAAAAAGGCTTTCCGGGATTCGGTTCATCCACCCGGAAAGCCTTTTGACGAGACATCAATAATCTGACTTATTCTTCGTGCATATGTTGGCTTAGGTAATTTTCCACAC
>LXTH01000124.1 GCA_001643555.1 Nitrospirae bacterium SPGG5
CCTTCAGGATTGGAAAATCGAAAAGACTTGGTCGCTAGGTTACGCAAAATGATAATCGGCAACCAAATCTCTGGTATCGTGGGTGACCTCATGGCCATGGAAGAACGACCGGATTCCACCCCGCTCCTGAAAAAGTTCAACGTTCCAACTTTGGTTTTGGTAGGGGAGAACGACTTAGCTTCACCACCAGAAGAGGTGAAACGAATGGCGGAACACATACCTCATTCACAATTTAGGCTCATCCCTCAGGCAGGACATGTTTCAAATCTGGAGCAACCCGAAGTCTTCAATCATGCTCTCATACAGTTCCTAGAAAACCTCGACCGATCTGTAGGCGACAATTGAGGGTGCTTAAGTACAGGATGTCGAGGGAAACGAGGGTATCTGTTTGAAAAATTTAGTTTTCTTGAAGTAAATTGGGTAGAGTAGAACACTGGTGCATACTTGGAGCTGCTCTCGAACGCTTCGACGCACGCGCCTACCACGGACCATAGCAGTCAATAATTCCCAGCGCCCCCTCATCAAACCGTGCATGCAGTTTTCCCGCACACGGCTTTCCGATGTTCTTCATGCCAAGGCATGCGCCGCGCGCCAGCCTGCTACTGTGGGAACCTTATATAACCCGTAGCGCTCATACAGATCAGACTGCGGGAACCGGCGTAAGCCGGTGCCTCGGTCCTTGATCTTGTGGCGTCTCATCAAGTGGGTTCGCAACCGGTCCTCCGCGTGGTTTCTGACTTTACTCATCACCAGACTTGAGTTCCGATAGTGGAAATAATTCACCCAGCCACGGAGACTGCGGTTGATATTTCTCACGATGTCGCTCAAGGCAATGGCCGTCAGTTCCCGCTGTGTCAGGACCGTCAGTCTCGCCTTAATTTTCTTCAGCGAGTTAGCTGCCGGTCGAACATTCGGGTACGGCGTTCCCGTCTTCGCCCCTCGACTCATCTGTAGCGTAAACCCCAGGAAGGTGAAACTCGCTTCGGTCGCGTCCACGATGTGAGTCTTGGCCTCGTTCAGACTGAGGCCCAGTTGCTCCAGTACGTGGCGCACGACCTGCAGCGGTTCCTCTACATCCTTTCGACACATCACGACAAAGTCGTCTGCGTAGCGCACGAGGTGCGCGTGCAGTTTGTCTTTGAGGTGCCGCCGTTGCCAGGTCCGATCCAGAATGTGCAGGTAGCAGTTGGCCAGTAGCGGGGAGATCACCCCACCTTGGGGGGTTCCCTTGCGGTTGGCTTTGCCGCCGCCTACGCTCTTCCGAGTGCCATCCGCATCCTCGCCGATAACCGGGGCTTTGAGCCATTGCTTGATAAGGTGCAGAATGCCCCCATCCACAATGCGCTCAGCGACCACGGCCAGCAGKTTGGCRTGCGGGATACTGTCRAAGTASTTCGACAGGTCGGCGTCGATGACYTGGGTGTAGCCGGCCCASAGTGTGTTGGCRATGTCGTCCACSGCAWCATGRGCCGMTYKCTTGGGCCGRAAKCCGTACGAGTGCGCACAGAAATCAGCTTYAAAGATCGGCTCGATGAGGAGCTTCACCGCCATTTGCACGACCCGGTCTCGCACCGTCGGGATCCCCAGCGGACGCMGCKTGCCGTCCGGTTTGGGAATCATGACGCGCCGRACCGGTTGGGCTCGGKAGGTCTTGGCTTGCAGATCACGGGCCAATTCCCGCAGAAACATGTCTACCCCAATGCCACTCTCTATGGCCTTGAAGCTGATYCCATCAACACCGGGGCTGCCTCGGTTGGCTCGGACAAGCCGCCAGGCATGATAGAGGATATCCTCCCGGCTGATCTTGTCGTAGAGGGCGTAAAAGCGATAGGCCGGTTCTTGCTTGGCCTTGGCATAGAGCTTCCTCTGTAGCGTCCTGATCGTCGTCGGGGTTGATAGCGCCATGGCAATCCCCTGATCCTCCGCTCGTCGGAAACGTGAACAAAGTAGGGTCCCTTCCCTCGGGCCGGGTTATGTTGTCCCAGGCCCTCCAACGGTACTATGAACCCCTCCGACTCCCCCAACGGCCCTCGGCGATTTCGGTCTCCCTTATACGCCTCGGTTGCTGGTTCAGCGCCAGCACCGTCGTGGGTCTCCCGTCCTGCACGGTGTCTCTTCCGCCACATGCCATCCCTGCTACCCCGGAAGATCCTGAGGGTGGGTGTTCGTTCTACTCCCTCAAACGGCGGCCTTCCCCTTCTGACCACAGGGTCGGCATCTCCAGTTCGTTTACGAGGCTACGTCTAGGTTCGCTTGCGCTACGGCCTGCAGCTTTGCCCATGGGAAACTTCAACCCCTGATTACTCAGACGCTGCTTCCCGGTGCTAGAAAGGTGTACGAACAACTCCTTTCGCGGGACTTCAACCCGCGAGACACACCGCCGATGACGGCATGCGGTCAGACTCGATTTCTTTGGGAACCCGGCTAGGAAGGTTCTCTAATCGGTGAAAAAATATGGTGGTTCGTGCAGGGATCGAACCTGTGGCCCGCTGATGAAGAGTCCGAAAGATACCGATTCTGCGCAAACCAGCGCAAACCAGCGCAACACAAGACACTGATAATTCAGAGGATTATCATGAACCAAGGTAACATTGGAGTGGCTTGGTGTGCCTACGGTTGGCACCAACTTGGCCCCAAATTAGTTATGGAACCTTAGTCAAACCAATTGGGAAAAACTATCCACCATGCTGATGACTCGGGCATCGGCAAATAATCTTGGAGACTCTAAGATGTACTTGATAGACATGAAAGTAATCATGACTGGAAAGAGCGCCCCGGCAGGCTGAAATATTCAAGGGCACCTCTAAAAACCAGGCATTTTGGTGAGGGCAAGGCAGCCGCGCGCGGAAAACCGGAGTGTATGGGCGAATAGCATGAGGATTTGAGCACGCGGCTGACGCCGCCATCACGGNAAAGGACGGTTTTTAGAGGTGNCCNCAWGTATTGATGTGAACATGTGAAGCGAGGCGACGGTGCTTGAAGGAAAGAAAGCAGTTGTGACGGGAGCGGCTCAGGGCATTGGGCAAGCGATTGCCGAAATGTTAGCTCAAGCAGGAGCTGATGTGGTGGTGGCAGATCTTGATGTCACACGTTGTCAGGATACTGTCGATCGGGTCAAGAAGCATAAACGGAAAGCCTTGGCGGTCTCGACTAATGTCGCGCAATGGGATGATGTGAAGGCCATGGTTGATCAAGTGGTCAAGGATTGGGGCCGTATTGATATTTTCGTCAACAATGCCGGCATCACTCGTGATGGGCTCGTGGTCCGCATGAAAGAAGAGGATTGGAATGCCGTCATTCAAGTCAATTTGACTGGGACGTTTTATTGCACCAAGGCGGCCTTAGGGCCAATGTCCAAGCAGCGGTATGGCCGGATTATTAATATGGCTTCCGTCGTCGGAGTCATAGGGAATGCGGGACAGGCCAATTACGCTGCGTCGAAAGCCGCGGTGATTGGGTTGACCAAGACGATTGCCCGTGAATATGCGAGTCGGAATATTACGGTGAATGCGGTGGCTCCTGGATTTATCAACACGGCGATGACTCAAGGGTTGGGTGAGGATGTGAGAGAGATGCTTTCGAAACAAATTCCGCTTGGACGCTTGGGCGAGCCAGGGGATATTGCGGAAGCCGTGCGATTTCTGGCATCGGATGCAGCCAGTTACATCACGGGCCAGGTGTTGCATGTGAATGGTGGGATGCATATGGCGTGAGCCGTAATGCGTGATGTGTGATGCGAAAAACATCAAGACGCGTTCACGCTTTACGCGGTACGGCTCATGCATCACGGATTACGGATCTACAAAATAGGAGGTGGTAACTTCGATGGCCGTTGAAGAGAAGATTAAAAAAATCATTGCAGAGCAGTTGGGCGTGGAAGAGGATGAAGTCGTGCCTGAAGCCTCATTCGTCGAGGATCTGGGCGCGGATTCCTTAGACACGGTAGAGCTCGTCATGGCGCTTGAGGAAGAATTTGATGTCGAAATTCCGGATGAAGATGCGGAAAAGCTTCAAAAAGTCTCTCAAGCCGTTGACTATATCAAAGAAAAAACCTGATCTCGCGGGGTTGAGTGATGGTTGAGTCAAACCGACGCCGAGTGGTGATCACGGGTTTGGGCGTGGTGACGCCATTAGGGATTGGTGTGGAAAAAACCTGGCAAGCCTTAATTGCCGGGAAATCCGGGATCGCGACGATTACACGGTTTGATGCCTCCGAGTATGCCTGCCAAATTGCCGGTGAAGTGAAAGACTTCAATCCTGGCGATTACATCGACAAAAAAGAAATCAAAAAAATGGATAGGTTCATCCACTTTGCCGTGGCGGCTAGCCAGGAGGCTGTGGATGATGCCGGATTAAAAATTACTCCTGACAATGCGGATCGTGTGGGCGTGTACATCGGTGCCGGAATCGGTGGACTTCCGGCCATCGAGCATTATCACGATGTGCTGAAGGAAAAGGGGCCTGGCCGAGTATCACCATTTTTTATCCCGATGGTCATTATCAATCTGGCGTCAGGCCAAGTAGCTATTCGGTTTGGTGCCAAAGGTCCCAATGGCTGCTCAGTGACGGCTTGTGCCACGGGTAATCATTGCATTGGTGATGGGTTTCGACTCATTCAACGGGGAGAAGCTGACGTCATGATAGTTGGGGGTACGGAGGCCACTATCTGTCCCACAGGCGTCGCTGGCTTTGCTGCGGCAAAGGCCTTGTCTCGGCGAAACGATGAGCCGGAGAGAGCCAGCCGGCCTTTTGATAAAAATCGCGATGGATTCGTCATTGGAGAAGGGTCTGGTGTGTTGATCTTGGAAGAACTGGAGCATGCTCGTGCTCG
>LXTH01000179.1 GCA_001643555.1 Nitrospirae bacterium SPGG5
TTTGATAGACCGTGGAAAGGCATTGATCAGGATCTACCATCATGCCGCACACCGGGTCTTTGAACATATTCATGAATAACACTCTTTTATGGCTATGCATGGCAGATTGCTAATCATGCCCGTATGGTCAAAAAACTCATCCAGCCTTGCGGTATTTGGGAAACTCAATTTTTTCAATGCGGATGAATGTATAGAAGGGACACCCTAATTTAAGCGGTATGACCTCTTGGTGGTGAGTTAACATGGGAGGATCGCGTTTTCAGAAGGGACATGTATGGCTCTTCAGCGATTCCTTAGGTCCGCCGGCTGGGTGGGGTGTAAAATTCATGGCCACCAATAGTAGACACCCTTTGACTGACTTTAGCCCAATAAGGCGTCCGAACTAGTTTCGGGTTATAAAAAAGGACGGCACCGTCRACRACATTYCTTCCGTCCTGGACYAGCCTCCATGCCAATAAGCTGTCYCTCATACTTTTCTTTTTAAGGTCCNAAGGGNTNWKGTAGGGGTTTCTTGTRCTCCAKGGCTGAAAYTGCCTGGCTYTCAAMACGGTTCCCTTGACKGTTCCATCGCTTTGATACTTCAGCTTCATCCTATTTCTTATCACGGCGGCCACTGCGAGTTTACCMGCAAARCTCTCACCAGCTGCTTCATAGTATACGGTGAGTGCCGCMAGTGCCTCACTGGGGTGAWAATGTCGCAGTTTCTGAAGCGCACCGCTCTGTTCSAGAGWGGAAGCGCTTCCAACAACCTCCGCCATTGTTTTCACGGWGCCTTGAAATACCCCGCTTATACTCGGGGTYAGKGGGATTGAKATGATAGCAGCCATCATAGCMATACAGGCTGTGGTATAKGGTTTGTTGATGAWTTTTCGACTTYTTTTCATAAGTCCAAAATCTCCTTCTTGYGTCYGARTGGCCCAGTGACCCWAMACGATCACCGCACWATACAGGGTYAGYGATCGAGGGTCGTGGCGAGTGGYTCCTGAGCAAAGACTTSACSTTCAGCATYCAGCCAGTCACTCAGATCCTGTCCTTGRTGMSAKCSSMRKMGNKTCRTRYARKKMAWRMGNSWAGWTNTSGRWRYTYKCGTATATACCWCTTCAGACGCCGGAGGCTGAGGCTTTGCGATGGTCTTCATTTTTTTGGARCTATCCGTTCGTGTGGCAGTTTTGGTTGAAGAAGTCCGTTCCTTCGTTTTTGTTGTATTGRTATTTTTCGCATATACCACTTCAGACGYCGGAGGCTGAGGCTTTACGATGGTCTTCCCTTTTTTRGGMCCASCCGTTGGTGTGGCAGTCTTGCTGGARGGAGTCCGTTCMKRTYKKWWSRKCGTSRYSKMSKWRRRSWTTTTTGAAGTAGGCGAGGCCCCCGCCCCTTTTTCACTGCCTGTTTTYTTGGTTTTCATACCCATCCCCATCTATCCATTACAATTTTTTTAGTTATCGACAATCATATTCCATTTAGTGGTGTACCGAGTGTGACTTCCTTAGTGAGTCATCCCYACCCGCAGTAAGAAAGGAGGAACACTGCMMTTGGCTGTCCCTACCTYTCTCCTCCGGGYCGGTTCTATTGGGYTACCAACGTCCTCCGTTTGCTTCCCTTGCACCACGGTCATCGCCAAAGCTGCTTCTTCCRGAGCGAGGCGCCTGGGGTTTTGCTTCATTGACGGTCAATGTCCGTCCACCCAGTTCCGTGCCGTGCAACGCCGAAATCGCATCACTCRACTCGTTGTTCGTGGACATTTCCACAAAGCCAAAGCCCCGCGACTGACCGGTGTATTTGTCTGTGATCACCCGCGCGGACTGAACCGTACCATGGTTGGCAAAARGGTCTTCTAACTGCTGCTCATCGGTGGAATAGGGCAAACCACCCACGTAAATCTTTGAACTCATAGGAGCTCTCCTTACATATTAAATTGTAATTTGGTTTAAAACCCGAGAAAGAAACGACTGGAAGGGGGCCGATGATGCGAACAGCTTAGCGGCTTAGAAAAACTTCCGACTATATTTCTTGGGAAACCTTAATGGGCCCTACTTGTATGGTGAGTTGTTCACCAACAGGCCCTCTGGACACGAATCTTTATTGTACATGAACCAATTGTTTAACGCAACAAACGCAACCAAAAATTTACAGAGTCGCGGACAGCTGGAATCTTCCCAGTCCCTTGTTTAAGTCTATTCCATTGAAAATGCTGAGTTTTTTAGATACCACAAGGCTGGATGAATTTTTTACCCATACGCCGAGAAAGTTCATTCATCAWTTTATAAACAGCCAGGGCCTATGAATATCACAAAACATCTATAATTCTTTCCCCACCAACCGTTCTAATTCTGTGAGCGCAACCGATAACTCATACCGAGCTTGGGCATACCCTTGTAACGTGTGCCACAAGATGCGTTGCGCATCTAAAACCTCGAGCAAGCTGGCCTCGCCAAATTTAAAACTTGTTTGTGCGATTCGGACGGCTTCTTTGGCTTGTTTCAGCAAGCCTTGTTCAAAGGTGTGAATTTGTGTTGCCGCCGTCTTAGAATTTTGAATGTGTTCCGTAATTTCCATTCGCAGAACATTTTGGGTCTGTTTGAGGTAGGCCTCAGCTTGATGCTGAATACCTAATGCCTTGGCAATATTCCCTTGCCGTTGATTCCAGAGGGGTAACGGAATTGAGAGTCCCCCAACGAACCCTTCTCGACCAGCGTCGCGTTGATACGATCCGCTAAGGGTCACATTGGGGATTCTCGCCTGTTTCTCTTGGTTGTGTTGTGCCGCGGCGGCCTCAATCAATTTTTTGAATTTGCGTACTTTGGGATGTTGTTGAAAAGCTTCTTGTATGAGCAGGGTTTCACCCAAGTCAAACGGGCTAGCTTGAAAGTCCCCCTGAATGGAAAATATTGGTCCAAGATTTCCTGCTGCCAGCGTATTGAGGACAACTGTGAGCGCCCGAACCCTTCCTTTCGAACGAATCACTTCCTTTTGTGCTTGCAGCATTTCCACATTGACCTTGACGAGTTCGAAAGGTGGAGCCTCACCAGCTTGAACACGGCGTTTCACGGCTTGCCCCAATTCTTTCATGGTGTTCAGAGTTCGCCAAGCCAGTTCTGATCGAGTCTCAGCTAAGAGCAGGTCGTAAAACGTATGCTTCACCCGAGCCTTCAAATTCAGCCGGGTTTCTTCTAATCCTGCCTGGGCACCATCGACTGCGGCGTTGGCTGCTTGCTTACGGGCTGCACGCGTTCCTGGCCATTCCAGCGGTTGACTCAGGGTAAAGTATCGCTCTGTCAAAGAGGGACCTGTAGGATCGAGAACTCGACCATGCCCAAGGTGGAGCTCAAAAGAAGGATTGGGATATGCCGTGGCGGATATTCGTTCACCCTCTTTTTCATCGATGATGCCCTTGCTTAATTTAATGGTGGGATTATGCGTCAATGCCAGATGTAAAATTTGTTGGAGAGTGAACCGTTTGGTCTGGCTTTCTTGGGCCATGGCTACCGTTTCTCCAAAGACGGTTACGCATATGGCACATGTCAAAAAAAATGTGAATAGTTGGCGTGGAAGGTATTTATAAAGTGGTTGTCGGTTCATGGGAACTCCCGGGGCAAAAGTATTGATAAACAGCAGGAATGACTAGGAGCGTGAGTGCAGTGGATGTGATTAAGCCTCCAATGACCACAGTAGCGAGCGGGCGCTGAACTTCGGCACCTAGGGTGGTAGCTAGCGCCATCGGGAGAAATCCAAAGCTGGCGACCAATGCGGTCATCAAGACGGGGCGAAGGCGATCCAAGGCGCCCTGAGTCACGGCCTGTTCTGTAGCCAATCCCTGACTCTCTAATGTCCGAATTCGTGAAACGAGAACCACGCCGTTGAGCACCGCGATTCCAAACAGCGCGATAAAGCCCACACTGGCGGAAATGCTCAGGGGAAGTCCGCGAACCCACAGAGCAAAAATTCCTCCTGACAGCGCTAAGGGAACGTTGAGAAATATGAGAAGGGCAGGACGAAGGGTGCCGAAAATAAGCGAGAGCATTCCAATGATCAAGAGCAGCGTAAGGGGCACGATCAGGGCTAAGCGTTGAGTGGCTTCATCCAGGTGTTCAAATTGGCCTCCCCATTCCAGATAGTATCCTGGTGGAAGCGAGATGTTGTCTCGAATGGTTCTTTGCGCCTCGGCCATAAACCCACCCAAGTCCCGGCCTCGAATATTGGCTTCCACTACGATTCGTCGGTGGTTATTTTCGCGGCTAATCTGCGCTGGCCCTTCATCGACGATCACTTGTGCGATGCGGGATAACGGCACCAATTCGCCATGTGGCGTGGGCACAAGCAAATTTCGAAGAGCAGCAGGGCTGGCTGAAGATTGGTCGGTCAGACGAACAACTAACGCAAATCGTTTTTCGCCTTCAAAGATGGTTCCGACATGTTGGCCCGCACGGGCGGTTTGGACATACGTCAACACATCATCGGCAGTAATGCCGTAGCGAGCAATCTGGTCTCGATCTACGATAATACGAATTCGCGGAACGCCTGACACGTGTTCGGCTTTCACATCCGTTGCCCCTGGAATACTTTGTAAGGCGCTTGCCACCTGCTCCGCGTGCTTGCGAAGAACCGAGAGGTCCTCCCCGAAAATTTTCACCGCAACATCTGAACTTGTGCCTGCAATGAGTTCGTTGAATCGCATTTCAATCGGTTGGGTAAAGCCGAGACCAACCCCATGCACCGATTTCAAAATGGCATGTCGCATTTTCTCGATCAGTTCCTCTTTGGTTTGGGCACTCACCCATTCATCCTTCGGTTTTAATACCGCGAACACATCAGAG
>LXTH01000181.1 GCA_001643555.1 Nitrospirae bacterium SPGG5
AGGTCATCTCTTGGATGATGTAGTCAAGGATTTCCGTCGCAATGCGTTGGTAATTGGCATCATGGGTGACTTGATACGCTTCAATATAGGTTTTTGCCAGCAACGAATTGTCATACAACATTTTTTCAAAGTGCGGGACCAACCATCGCTCATCGGTGGAGTAACGAGCAAACCCACCGCCAATGTGGTCATACATGCCACCGGCAGCCATGGCATCAAGGGTTTTTCGCACGATGTGTAAGGTTGGTTCATGCCCTGTCTGATGGAAATGGCGAAGCAGAAAGGAGAGCCCAATAGCTGGTGGAAATTTCGGCGCTTGCCCAAACCCACCAAAGACCGGATCAAAGTTCTTGGCGAACTGTTCCGTCCCGGCATCGAGTTCCGCTTGTCCCACTGTGGTGGGTGATGGAACTTGAATGGATTTTTGAAGTCGTGTGGTAAAACGGGTGGCCGACTCGACAATTTCGGCACGATCTTTGTGCCAACCCTCGGCGATTTTTTTTAGAACCGTGGCAAAGCCCGGACGTCCCCATTTATCAGTCGGTGGAAAGTACGTGCCTGCAAAAATCGGTTGCTGATCAGGAGTGAGAAACACGGTCATGGGCCAACCGCCGTTTCCCTGATTCATCGCCAAAGTGGCTTGCATGTATATTTCGTCGAGGTCAGGGCGTTCTTCCCGGTCCACCTTCACGCAGACGTAGTCTTGGTTCATGAGTCGGGCGATCTCGTCGTTTTCAAAAGATTCCCGTTCCATGACGTGACACCAATGACAGGCTGAATAGCCGATGGACAGCAGAATCGGTTTGTCTTCCGTTTTGGCCCGCGAGAGCGCGGCTTCGCCCCAAGGATACCAATCCACGGGGTTGTAGGCGTGCTGGATTAAATAGGGGCTGGTTTCGTGAATGAGCCGGTTGGCCGGTCGATTCGGTTTAACATCAGACATGAAGGGACCGTAGCACCCGTTTCGAATATTGGTCAACTTGAGAGTCGAAGAATCAGGGCGTCCTGAAACGCCTTTACCGACCATGTGCCCCGAAGTTGAGAATTCGAATCAGCGAGGTTGAGAATTCGAATCAGCGAGGTTGAGAATCCAAATCAGCGAAGTTGAGAAAGAGAATCATGATTAAGAAGAAATACCTAAAGTTTTCTATTGACAGAGYCCGAAAATGAGGGGTAGCATAAACACAAGATGCCATAGAAAAATGTAMGAAWWTTTCTGRGAAGTCATGTCAAAAAGATTAATCATGTTCGSGGTARGMCAATMGAAAGGAGRYCGGNTATGAAAGCCAAAGAAGGAGTGATCMAATTACTCAATAAGATTTTGACGGAAGAATTAACCGTCATCAATCAGTATTTTCTCCATGCCAAGATGTGCAAAARTTGGGGCTATGATCGACTCCATCATCATGTGCTCGATCGCAGTTTTGGMGAAATGAAAGATGCCCAGGTGGTGATYGATCATATCTTGTATCTTGAAGGCCTGCCGAATATGCAACAGTTGGGAACCGTCAAGATCGGGGAAACCGTGYCTGARCAATTAMAGGCCGACCTCGACAAAGAAAAAGCCATGGTCGAATTGATGACCGAAGGCATTGTGCATTGCGTGAAGGTCAGTGACTATACCACCCGGCATATGCTCGAAGAGATGGTCAAAGATGAGGAAGAGCATATCGATTGGATTGAAACACAATTAGAAACGATTCAGCAGGTTGGTCTGCAAAATTATCTGAGCGAGCAGATTAAAAAAGAAGAGTAGCCTAGATCCAATGTCTTGATGAGGCCCTGATACTCGTTTTCCCGTGAGTGTCAGGGCTTTTTTTGCCTTTTGGGCTCGCGCAAGAATAACTTCCCCTGTTTGGGCGTCGATCCATCCGGTCTGGCGGCGTTGCTCGTCCTTTCCATACCGAAGGGTATGCGCAGTCCTCGCGCCTTGCCAGACAGGTGTCTCAGCACCCAAACAGGGGAAGTTATTCTTGCGCGAACCCTTAGGCAAGCTGTTAGCTGGACAGTTGGGTCCATGGCATAGACAAAATTAGGATTGGAAGCTTGGTGAGACCTGAGGTTAAACCGTGGATCAGTTCTTCATATCATAGGTCAGGGTAGATATTGCGATGGGACTTAAGAAGCACTGGAAACTTGCCTGCCGGATGTGCCAAAATTCCCAATTGTGCCGTCTGTTGCTATTAAGGAGGCATGACATGATTCGTTCGTCATCATTTTTCAAAGTCTGGTGTATCCTCMTAATTAYTGGGGCTCTTAGTATTTCRGGGTGTTTAGGGCCTCGAGAGTGGAGCTATCCACCCCCTCCRGWCAAGACCTATTTGAATGTTYMGGCCAMGGATTCCATTCCYGCSMGWCTTGCSGTSCTCCCKCTTGAAGATCTTCGTGGMACYGAAGTGARMGAGGAATATTGGCGMGTSGCYATYCCYTTRGTKCCKCATGGGRTGACGTCRTATGATCGTCCKGAARCRGCGGTGGAYCCCGARSMARTKGAYGWAGTSWTTTTTGAYCCCCCTMRRGATTTTGCCMGAGCMYTGGCYGATGARATTCGKGARGCCAATATTTATTCCACRGTGACATTTTCTGAAGAYCAGACTCCMCMRCCAAGTGATTATGTGTTGCGGGGACGCCTCTATTCCACCAGGTGGGAACGGCGACTCACCACCTATCTCTTGGGTCCGGTTGGAACAGTTCTTTGGATGGTTGGACTGCCAATGGGAGAAACYACTACYGARRTGAASATGGATCTGCRGCTTACTCCCACGGGTGATCCATCCCAGGTCTTATGGAGTTTTGCCATGGAATTTCGTGGKKCRGAAATTGATGGGGTGTATTATGGGTTGGGAGATTCAGTACAGAGTTATCCCGTTGCACTTCAAGATGCGTTGCGTCCAGCCATTCGTGACTTGGCTGAAAAAGCAAAAGCTCGCCTGGAAGGGCAAGAAGATCACGGCGGCCTTAATCTAAGATAGGGCCAAATTTTAAATGCCTGTAGCCTCGCGCCAAGGTTTTTCCGGGTCATAGCCTATTTTTACATATTTAAGTCTTATTTAAGTTTAAATAGTTAGGTCAAATAACCTACTTATTTTTTTCCCGCTTTAATCTTTAGGTCTCAGCAGGAACTGCCGATAATTTTTATCAGAAGTAAGGATTCGGCAATGGTAGAACAGAAACGAGTCCTAAGTGCACCTGAAAACGCATGTGCCGTGTGTAAGTACAGTATTTTGGGAACAGTGGGCTTGAGCTAGGATGGCTGAAAGTGGATGCAATTGTTGTATTGGTCACCACGTCTTCTGAAGAAGAGGCCACCGCTTTAGGTAAAATGTTAGTCGAGCACCGGCTCGTGGCTTGCGTGAATGTCCTTCCTAAAGTGAAGTCAATCTTTCAGTGGGATGGCAAAATATCCGAAGAAGAAGAGTGTTTGATGATTCTCAAAACCAGGAAACCACTTTTCAAGGCGCTAGAGAAAACGATAATTGCCCAGCACAGTTATGATGTGCCTGAAATTATTGCATTGCCAATTGTGGAAGGGTCGCCATCGTATTTGTCTTGGGTTCATGATATGACCAGAAATCACGATAGTCGTTAATTTGCGATCAATGTTCCCTAATACAAACCAAATCGAACTTTTGCATTTTGGCATTGACCCTTAGGATCGACTCCAGTAGAGTACTTCAAACTATTGATGAACTGAAGAAGTTCCCATTAAGAGGAGATGTATGAAGACCCTTGACGAAGCCTATACCATCATGATCTTTCGGGGAGCGACGTCAAACCCTCTTCGGGTGAGATTGCGAAAAGTCACGCTTCGACGTGTGTTGATCACGGCGGCGGTTCTCATTGTGGTGCAAATGGGGATTATGGCTCACTATGTGGTCCAAACTAGCCAGGTTTCTGAACTCAACGCCTTACGAACAGAGATTGTGGAAACTCGGGGGCAGACCAAAAACTTTTCGTCTGCCATCGACGGCATGAAGCAACGGATGCTGGTGATGCAAGAGCTCAATCGCAAACTGCAAACCATGTTTGGGTTGGAGCCCGATAATGTTGAAGGTGTTGAAGTGAATGGACAGGGTGGTGAAGAATTTCCCTATGAGAGCGACATTTATGGTGAGCCGGGTCAATCCTTGGATTCTTCGGGGGTCGAGAGTCAGATCACGCCAAATCAAGGGACCACACAATTCTCGTTGGTTGTCAATATTGAACAAGGGTTAGTTTGGCTGGACCGCCAGGCTTTGAAAGAACAGCAAATCCTGGATGATTTGGCTGAGAGGGCTGGTGAACGTGTGGAGCGATGGGCAGCAACGCCCTCTATTTGGCCGGTCAAAGGTCATATTACCTCAAAGTTTGGTCCAAGAATTTCCCCTTTCACTGGGAAAAAGGCCGTAACTTTCTACACGAAAGGGTGCGGTTTCAAATGCCTCATGTTGGCGAAGAAACAGTTTAAGTTTGTTTCTCGTCATTTCCCTGCGCCGGGCCAGGGTGATACGGGGTCGAAAAATACGGAGGTCCGGTTCGATCCTCAAAGCGAACAACGCGTCATTCACTTTTTTGTGCAACTTATACAAGTGTGGATTAGCCGTTCCCAAGCCCGCCCGAAGAACCGTCGGATCTCCTCTTGTGGGAAAAATTCCAACTCCCTTCACGGGCATACGGAGGCATTTTTAAGGGAAGGCGTATGTCATCAAGCGGAGCCATCGTCGGGAAAGCTTATCCTATCGGATCAATCCACCCAAAAGACCTGGTTCTGTATCGCCTGCCAAAGAACAGTGGCCCGAG
>LXTH01000204.1 GCA_001643555.1 Nitrospirae bacterium SPGG5
CCCACAGTGCTGAGCACTCGTGCGCCCAACAAATTCGCCATTTGAATGGCCATACTCCCGACCCCGCTCCCCGCGCCCATGACCAGGACGGTTTCACCAGGCTGAACGTCGGCTAAGGTCTTCACCATATGCCAGGCAGTAACAGAAACTAAAGGGAAGGCCGCAGCCTGTTCAAACGTAAGATTCGCCGGCAACGGCAGGACATTCCCAGCCGGCACAGCTACGTACTCAGCATACCCGCCATGTCGTTGCGCCCCAAGAATGTGAAAGTGCGCACAGCGGTTTTCTTTTCCAATCAAACATTCATCACAATTCCCGCAACTGATCCCCGGCATCACAAAGACGGATTGGCCAGGCACCAGATGACCCGAGTAGGCAGACCCAACGGTATCGATCACCCCACTGACGTCGCAGCCAGAAATATGTGGGAGAGAAATTGTATAGCTGGGAATGCCTTGTCGAATCCAAATATCTAGATGATTCAGAGCACAGGCTTTGACCCGAACCAACATCTCATCTGGCCCAATTTGAGGAATGGCGACATCTTCGTAGATCAATTTCTCAGGGCCACCATGTTTATGAAAGGTCACAGCCTTCATGATCGTTGGCATGGCCTTCTCCCATATCAGAGGGGTTTTTGAGGTAGCCCCGTGGTATTTTCAAAAAGGTGCGCTCATTAAGGCCGCAGGGGCTCCCGGCCTTCGTAGCCAAAGCCCACTTCGGCGAAGGAGGCTCGGCGGAGGCTGGGAACGCCGCTGGATTATCAGCCATAGCCTTGGCCAAGGCTGACGCCCTTTTTCAAAACTCCCTAAAAAAGAAGCTTTCCTTCGGCCACCATGACGGACTGCCCCCCCACTTTAATTTCTTGAATCATGTCATCGTCTGAGAAGACTTGAACGAGAATCCGGGAAGGCCGATCGATTTCATACCCTTGTTCCATAACAATTTCAGTGGTCGGTCCCACATCCACCACACCATTTTGGACAAGATAGGCCCCAAGGGCACCGCTGGCGCTTCCCGTCGCCGGATCTTCAACAATTCCAATCGGCGAGGCAAACATCCGCGTATGTACGTGGGCCCAGTCTTCCACCGTCAGGGAGGTAAACACCATGATCCCATTCACCCCAAGACGGTCACAGACCGTCTTTGTTCCAGTCAGGTCGACCTGAATCGACTTCACAGCCGTGAGCGTTCGAACAGGTACTATGACCACGGGCAAACCTGTGGAGACGATTTCAATGGGAAGGCGCGTATCCAAAATATTCGCCTTATTCAACCCTAGCGCTTGGCTAATTTCATATAGATCTTGAAGCGCATCAACCGTTCCTAAAAATTGCGGGACTGGCTGGGACATGATCACATGTTCCACCTTCCCGTTCAAGACAGACAATTCGATGGGAAACACGCCAATATTGCATTCAAACATGAAACGCGTGACTGGCTCCTGCAACGGGATTTTTTTCAATACACTCAGAATATAAAAGGTGCCAATGACGGGATGCCCTGCAAAGGGAATTTCCTGTGTGGGTGTGAATATCCGTAATTTGGCGATGGCAGCCGGGTCGGTCGGCGGGACGACAAAAACAGTCTCCGATAGATTCATTTCCCTGGCAATTTGCTGAAACTCATGATCAGACAGGTCTTCAGCATCGGGAACGACGGCAACGGGATTACCCCCAAAGGGGCGATCGGTAAACACGTCGGCCTTATAAAATTGTAGGCGCCGTGTCGGGGTAGACATAGATTCGAAAATTTATTTAGGAGGTGGGTGTACCGACAAAGAACCTTCAGGACGGTTGAATCTGGAGCTAGTTAAACACGTTAGGCAGTTAAAGGCAAGGCTTCATAATCAGATGCTAAGGGGTTCCGGACATAATTTTCGACAAAATTCTTCAGTGTGCCATTTCGATACAGTCTTGTGTTCGCAAATTTCGTATCGATCTTATGGAGCACCTTTACCTTGACGCCTGTTTTTTGGATGAACTCCTCCAAGGTCACACCCATAATATCCATATTGGATCCGCGACCAGATTGCATGACACTTTTGGGAATGTGGATGCGCTTTTCATTCGTCAAACATTTCCGAATATCATCAAAGGTCAGGAGAACCGTACAATCGGAATCACCACCGAGCATCGCATTGGGCACATGAAGAAACCGCGCTCGTTTCTTTCGATACATATTCAAGATCTTATACACACTTCCAGCCATCACGACCGTATCTTTTTTCTCTAATTCCAAGGCATCGAACGCACTCATGATTCGCTTTCGATTAAGAAAGGCCGTCACATATCCTTCCGTGTGAATCGTGGTCAAGTTTGGGTATCCTGCATCATAAATTCGCTCAGCCTCAATGGGAAGAAACTTCCGACCTTGCCGCATGAGGTTCGTCGTATCATCTTTGAGGCCACGAACGGGGGTAAGGCAGCCCATCCACAACACACAGGTTTGATTGATTTTCGCAATCGTTTCCGCATCCTTGGACATGGTGCCCTGATCAAATGAGTAAAAATTCGCCGATGACACCGCTGGCCCATCTACGACTTTCAGGAGATGCTTCACGGATGGCGCATGCGGCATGAGTTTTTCACGGTACTTGCTAAGCGTAATGACCGACAACTCAAAGTTAATCCGTCCAGGATATTGAGCCACGAGTTGATGAATTTTGGGAACGTGGACAAACCCGACTGTAAAAAATTGAATGCTTTTATCGGTATATTTGAGAAAGTCCTCGACCCACTCCATACATTTGGGATGGAGAAACAAATCCGTCCACTCCATATATTCATTGCCACCCAAGCACCAAAACTGCATGGGATCGGTTGGCTTTGCATTAATGTAGTTGAGGATGAACTCCCAATCGTCCTGCGTGGTTTTTGGTGGGTCTTGGGTTTCACGGTAGGAATGATCCAGCTCATAACAAAATTCGCATTCCACAGGACACTTCTTCCCCAAGCTCAGCGGGATTTTTCCTGCATCCATCTCACGCGTCAGGACTTCTCGATACCCTTTACCTTGAAGAACAAGGGTTGCTTCTAAGACTGGAAGTTCACGCCCCATACGACATTATTCCTACTTTAAAAAAACGCTTTGCTTTGTATAAGAAATTGTAACTATTGAGGTATTTAGGCTGAGGGCTATGACTCATAATGCACGACGTTTTGTATGATCAGGCATGATTGCCCCTAAAAGCCTTCAGCCTTCAGTCTATCCACCCTGAGAAGTTTCAAGAATTTCCACTCATTGACACAAAGAATACGGGTTTGCCAGACTGAGGGACATTATCCTTTGAGAGTACAACACATGAGTTCCACAGCCTCATCTCCTGAAAATGAAGATCAGGATTCTTCAATTCAGGAACCCATAACCGAGGCTCTGGCTTTATTTGACCTGACGCCGCCCTTCTCTTCAACAACCCTCTACCAACGCTACCAAGACCTGCTGTTGACGTGGCATCCGCATCGGTATGCCAATATGACCAATAACCCGACCAAGTA
>LXTH01000053.1 GCA_001643555.1 Nitrospirae bacterium SPGG5
AAGGACCAGATACTGGACATCTCCATACATTCGTTTGAGGTATCCGGTGGGTTCTTGATCAACCGTCAGGCAAAACGGATTAATGCCACGCTGACGCGCTTCACGCAAGGCCATCTTGGTATCCTCCAGTGCGTATTCTTCGGCATACCCGCCATCCAGCGGCTTTCCGTCACTCAACAAGATCAACAAACGATGCCGGGCTGGGCATTGAAGCAACTTCTGAGCGGCGTGACGAATGGCGGCGCCGTCACGATTTTGTTGCAATGGAGTCATGGCTTCAATACGTTGCGCCACTTGATATCGTAGAGTGTCTTCGAAATCTTTGAGCACGAGAAAATCCACATGATCCCGCCCTTGTCCGGAAAAACCGTACAAAGCGTATTGATCGCCTATGGCCTCTAAKGCCTCAATCAACAACACCAACCCTTCCTTTTCAATATCAATGACACGACGCGCTCCGGTTTCAATCTGCCGACCGGTCGATCCACTCATRTCCACTAAAAACGCTACGGCCACCTGCCGTTCCCGTTTGTCTCTGCGTRAATAGATCCGGTCGGACGGCTCGGCTCCCGCGCGCCGATCMACGGCTCGACTAATGACGGCATCRMGATCGAGTTCCTCGCCATGYTCATMTCCAYGCACCCGACGTAAGGCCGTTGGGCGAATGGTTTCAAAGTAYCGTCTCAATAACCGGATCGAGGAAGCATGTTTTTCGAGAGTCGMCTGGGCAAAGTCCGGGCTGCCTTCCGGAGCTGGCCGTTCAATGACTCGACACCATTTAAGTCGATAGTCTTGTATCATTCCATCCCATTCAGGATAGAGATAGGTTCGGTCCTCACCTTTCTGAACCGGCAACTCGCCTTGCCCTGACCCTTTGACCTCCCAATGTTCGTCCAAGACACGATCGTGCCCTGATTGAGAATCATCACGATCCCGAACGCCCTCAACCGATTCCTTCTCGCTCGACTCTTCGGATCGAGGAGATGGCGAATCATTCGTCCCACCAGGCTCCTGAATATTGGGACTTTCACTACCTGATGGTGCGATACCTTCTTCCGTCGCACTTTCACCCTGCACAAGGTCCGGACTCATTTCACCTCGGTAGGCCCAATTGGTAATTGAGTGATAAGCTCCGGCTGTTTCTTCCGCCGCACGAGGACCAGCTCCGAGATCAGAGTCTGGATCATCCGATTCCGGCGGAGCCTCGGTTTCTGGCATTTCATACGTCCCAATCATTTCTTCCATGACTTGATACATCTGATCAGCCAACTGAATGGCATCAGAAGCCGAGGCTTCGGCATGTAAAAGCGATTGAGACAATACCCAGCACCGCTCGACCACTGGCTTCAAGACATCCCGGATTTCCACGGTACCAGGTTCTTGGGTCAAGAGGAGAAGTAAAGAGTCAAGCACCATCTCGCGCGCGGTCATCCCATGCAGGAACGAACGAGTGCTCACTGACGCTTTGGCTAACGCGGCTAAATCTTGCCGAAGCCCGGGGTATTCTTGCTGAAGAAGAAATTCAACCCGCGCATCTTCCAGAATCGTCCACAGATCTTGAATCACACCCTTTTGAGGATAGAGAGAAAAGAGATCCCCCAAACAATTTATTTTCGGCACATTCGTAGGGGTTTGATTTCTTACACCCTCGCCCCCTGGAAAGGGGAGACCTGCCGGCCCACCGAAGCGCTCTGGCGAAGGCGTGGGGGAGGGTGAGGGGGTTATCCCCGCATACCCATCACCGGGTTGATAGCGAGACACCACCTCTTGTGCCAAGGCCCAAACAGCCTCCAGATCTATCCGATACGTTCCAAACTCCAGGTGCCCCACTTCGTGCGCGACCATCACGGTATAACATCGAAGATTCACCTCACGCGTGGGGTATTGATTCATCACCATGGGCAACCGGATTCGCATACCTTCAGGGGTCTTCTCGGTTCGAGCAAGACCACTGTTTTCGGACAACGATTCTATAGAAATGGATTCCCCGCAAATCATCTGAGCAAACAGTTTCAGCGAACGTGCCACTTGTCGAAGCGGCACCCCATTCATGGCCTGCTCAATCGAACTCAACGCCTTGGACGTTTCAATTGCAAAATAGGCGCGAGCCCCATCAACGCTATAGTCCAACACTTCCATGCCGCCACGGAACCATGTCTCAAAGGCATCGTGGGTATCGTCTGATCCGACCGTCACACTCACCACCTCCGGACATCGTCGYARATAGGYCAGYGTGACTTCAGCATCACGTTCCGCCAGMAGCCCTCCATATTGCARCACYGTRGTYTGCCATTCTTTGGTKGGAAGARCTTTCATCAATAGRGGAATTTCACCCAGAAACGYCAGRGCGGTTTCAGGGGAACGATCGGCAAGGGTCGATCCAAGTGCRACAAYYCGWGGCCGCACATCCATCGCTTCAATTTCTTTTAAGAGCGAAGGACTCGTTCTAAAGAATTCCAAAATCCCGATATAGTCAGGTTTCCCAAGGCTATTTTGTGTGATGAGTTTCATCCCGAACGCGACCCAGGGCCGAACCTTATCGAGCGGCAGCACGTCGGCCACATTGGCACATTCTCGAAAGAATTCAATCCCTAGTACTTGGTTCCACTCCGTAAGTTCCTGTCCCACTTCGGCCCAACCGGCCAGATCGATTGCTGGATCGGCAAACAGTAATTCAGGGGTCTTTCGGAAAAACTCAAACGCACAATTCGCGGCATACTCGGAATCGCGATCCGCCACTTCCAGCGAAACGGCGAGAACGTGTTGGCGAAGAGCCGGAGTGTCCAGCACTCCCAAAATCCGTGGGCTTTCCCGTAGATACTTGAGTGTGACCGCACCCGACAACGCCGCTAACGCAATAGCCAAATCCAACCACAGAACAACCGTGTGCGGATCACACCGACGATGACAATTGGGGCTTAGAATCTATTTAGTTGAGAACGGTAATCAAAATCGTATTCGGATAAACATTATGTACATTTGTGTGTGCAAAGGGATCAAGGAAGCGGATGTCAGGGCACTCGGTCGAGCCGGAGTGACCCGTCCCCAAGAGCTCGCCTCAACCCTCGAAATTGATGACAAAGATAACTGCTGTGGCCGATGCATCAAAAACCTCGTCGACTTCGTCACCATTGCTTCCGAAGAATATGTGCGGTGTCACTCTTCGGTGCAAGCCTAATACCTTCCAAAATTTCTTTCCAAAATTTCCTCGGATAAGATGCACTTTTTAGTCCTTGGCTGCATAACCCCTTTTCTGGATCGAGGTACATCGTTGGTATGACTGAACCGACCGTTGCCCCATACGGTTCCTGGAAATCCCCCCTCACGTCGGACCGAATTGTCTCAAAATCGATCAAGCTCGGACAAATTTCTCTTTGCGGTGATCAGGTTTACTGGATTGAGAGTCGGCCAACCGAAGGTGGACGGAGTGCGATTATTCGCCTTCATGATGATGGGTCGCGAGAGATCCTCACGCCTCAGCCGTTTAATGCCCGGACGCGAGTCCATGAGTACGGGGGAGCGCCTTATCTCGTGGCCAACGGCGTTCTCTATTACTCCAATTTCGCTGACCAACGGCTTTACCGACAAATTCCGGGGCAGGTTCCCGAACCTCGTACTCCCAAAGCTTCCCTGTTCTACGCTGACGGAATYTACGACCATACACGYAACCGTCTWATTTRTATTCGGGAAGACCAAACCGATGCTCAKCACGAACCTATCAACACGATTGTYAGCATTCCWCTCGATCMYGCTGGTGARCCKYMTCCRGGATCAATCCTYGTCTCGGGCAACGATTTTTACGCYTCGCCTCGMCTSARCCCCAATGGGAACCAAYTGGCCTGGMTTACCTGGAACCACCCYAATATGCCTTGGGATGGYACGGAAYTGYGGATTGCYGAYATCCAACMRGAYGGYACKCTTGYMCATKCTCRCTGTGTTGCGGGAGGACCAGACGAATCTATCTTCCARCCTGAATGGTCKCCKGARGGAATYTTRCAYTTTGTYTCGGACCGGACGGGTTGGTGGAAYCTKTATCRATGGCAAGAAGRGCRGGTTCACCCCYTATGCYCKATGGATGCTGAATTTGGCCTGCCCCAATGGGCCTTTGGACAGAGGCTCTATGATTTTGAATCTTCCTCTARCCTCATTTGTGCCTACACYCGAAAGGGYCTATGGCACTTAGCCAGACTGRACAYGACGAACGRCCACCTGGACACGTTCGATCTTCCTTACACGGACTTTGGAAATGTTCTCGTTCGAGGGGGCAACGTRTTGTGTACMGCAAGTTCCCCRTCTCACCCACATTCGATTATTCAATTGGACCTTGCGACTCATCACGTCAACATTCTTCGTCAAGCCATTGATTTCACGATCGAGGGAAAATACGTATCAGCCCCGACCGCCATTGAGTATCCCGCTAAGGATGGCCACACTGCTCATGCGTTTTACTACCCACCTCAAAACGCAGACTTTCAAGCGCCGAAAGGGGAACTACCGCCTCTCATGGTCAAAAGCCATGGGGGACCAACTGGCGCAGCATCGACGGCATTTAACTTGATGATTCAGTATTGGACGAGCCGAGGCTTTGCCGTGCTCGATGTGAACTATGGCGGCAGCACAGGATATGGCCGAGCCTATCGAGAACGGCTCAATAGCCAGTGGGGCATTGTCGATGTGGATGATTGTGTCAGTGCCGTGCAATACGTGATTGACCAGGGAAAGGCCGATGCTTCACGGGTG
>LXTH01000258.1 GCA_001643555.1 Nitrospirae bacterium SPGG5
TCGATCGGCCTTCCCGGATTCTCGTTCAAGTCTTCTCAGACGATGACATGATTCAAGAAATTAAAGTGGGGGGGCAGACCGTACTAGTGGCTGAAGGTAAACTCCTTTTTTAGAGGGAATGTTGAAAAAGGGCGTCAGCGGCGTTCTCGGCCCTTTGTCGTGCTCACGTACTATGAGTACACTCCGCGCGCCAAAGTGCCTGCGGCCTTGCTGAGCGCACCTTTTTGAACATCCCCCAGGGATACCTCAAAAACCCCTCTGATATGGGAGAAGGCGGTGCGTGGGATTATGAAGGCTGTGACCTTTCATAAACATGGCGGCCCTGAAGAATTAACCTACGAAGATGTCGCCATTCCTCAAATCGGGCCAGAAGAGATGTTGGTTCGGGTCAAAGCCTGTGCCCTGAATCATCTAGATATTTGGATTCGACAAGGCATTCCCAACTATACAATTTCTCTCCCCCATATTTCTGGCTGCGACGTCAGTGGGGTAATCGATACCGTTGGGTCTGCCTACTCGGGTCATCTGGTGCCTGGGCAATCCGTCTTTGTGATGCCGGGGATCAGTTGCGGGAATTGTGACGAATGTTTGATTGGAAAAGAAAACCGCTGTGCGCACTTTCACATTCTTGGGGCGCAGAGACCTGGCGGGTATGCTGAGTACGTAGCTGTGCCGGCTAGGAATGTCCTGCCGCTGCCGGCGAATCTTACGTTTGAACAGGCTGCGGCCTTCCCTTTAGTTTCTGTAACTGCCTGGCATATGGTGAAGACCTTAGGCGACGTTCAGCCTGGTGAAACCGTCTTGGTGATGGGCGCGGGGAGCGGGGTCGGGAGTATGGCCATTCAAATGGCGAATTTGTTGGGCGCACGAGTGCTCAGCACTGTGGGAGCGGAAGACAAAAAGGAAAAGGCGACAATGTTAGGGGCCGATGCTGTCATCAATCATTCTGTCGAAAATGTGTGGGAGCGAGTCACAGTCCTCACGCACGGTCATGGCGTCGATGTGGTGATTGAGCATATCGGCCATGACGTGTGGGACCCATGCTTGAAATCACTTGCGCGAGGTGGTCGGCTGGTCACGTGTGGGGCGACCTCCGGTGGAACCACCCAAATTGATGTGCGCTATCTGTACTCTCGACAGTTGACGATCATGGGGGCCTACATGGGAACTCGTGACGAGCTTGTGGAAGCGACACGATTCATTGAGGCTGATAAGTTACGGCCGGTAGTGGATTCAACATTTCCGTTGGAGGAGGCCTGTGCGGCGCAAGAACGAATGCTCGCCAGAAAAAACTTTGGGAAAATTGTTCTCGTTCCGGAAACTCGTGAAGCGTGAAGCGTAAAAAGAGAAAACAAGTTTTTTCCAACGGATCACGCATCACGGTTTACGGGTCACGAGTTTTTTTATTCACATCCGAAATGGGCGTAGAATTTATTTCTGCATTTCCCCGACAATGTGGGGCAGTTCAGGAATGATCAATGCTTCCATGGCCAGTCGAACCGCTCCGCTTGAGCCGGGAATAGAAAAAATCACTTTTCCTTGATAGAGACCAGCGGTGGCACGGCTGAGAATCGCAGATGATCCAATATCCTTGTACGAAAGATACCGGAAGATTTCCCCAAACCCCACGAGACGTTTTTCCAGCAACCCGTCGATTGCTTCAAACGTCGAGTCTCGCTGAGAAATACCGGTTCCGCCATTGATGATAATCGCTTCCAGTGCCTCGTGCTTTCCCAGTTGCTGAACCAGTTTTTTCACGTCGGCCGGTTCGTCTTTGACGACATGATACGCATCAATACGATGYCCCTCTTTGRTGAGCAACTCTCGAATCAGTTGTCCACTTTTGTCTGTTTCAGGAGTRCGGGTATCGCTACAGGTGATGATCCCGCAGCYTATGGCCGCAGGCCCACGGGCTTTATGCTCTGCGGGAGCWGTTGAGCCATGGTGCTGTCCATGTTCGTGGGAGTGAGAGCCGTGTTGATTGGCCATGRTGRGRTYCGAYGGTCAAGTATGGAAGATTAGCTCCATACCGAATCAGGGTTTAATTGAGCAACGGGCGTTCCTTTTTTGATATGCTCGTCGAGAATCAACGCCACATGCTCATCTTTTACTTCAGAATACCAGATGCCGTCAGGATAGACCACGACGGTTGGGCCTTGCTCGCAGGGACCTAAGCATGAGCTTCCCGTGACAAGAACCTCGCCTGGTTGGAACCCCCGTTCCATCATCCCCAAGTTGAAGGCCATCAAAATATTTTGTGATCCCGCTGATCCGCACGAGGGTTTGGGATGGCCAGGGGGGCGTGTATTGGTGCATACCATAATATGATATTTGGGCTTTGGCATGGTCACTCCTTTCGAGGGTGCCGAGTTGATTGTTGTGTCGTGATGTGATTTTGATATCAAGAAATAGGTGAGCGTCAAAAAACAAAAATGGTGCTTGCGCTACGCATCACTCTATATGTTTAGGCTACCGAGGGCGGAACAAATCCCACATCTCGCGGCATTCATCGGGCAATTCCCAATGTTTGACCCCTTTTACCACGAAATCCAAATAATGATCTTTTACTTTAAATTTCCCAATAGGATGGGCTGCGTGCGTGATCACCAA
The DNA here is from genome assembly GCA_001643555.1 of Nitrospirae bacterium SPGG5. The sequence continues at coordinate 2,611 of LXTH01000258.1, forward strand.
TTCTTTTTGATCATCTTCTTTCACCACATTGGCTTCAAGGTGACGGTAGGCGCCTTCCGGGACTTCTTCCTCAAAAGAATCCAGAATCTTTAAATCTTCGTCGGTCAGTTCAACGACTATTCCCCAGACGCGTTCACCTTGTGAAGGAAGAACGCTGGCCATTCCACATCGCCATTGCGAGGAAAAGCGAGGGAACCCTATCGTGTGATCGGGAAGATAGGCCTTAAATAAAAACTTGTGCTCTGGAGCCCGTCTTTTTAATTGTGTCGGATTCAGGTTATCGGCATACAAAAAGAATCGCATAGGGTATGAGCCTCGTTTTCGTTGGGGGAGCGTTAATAAACGTTCATTTCTATCACAACGTCTCGTGAGCTTGTCAAGGATGCTGGCAACAACCGGGAGGAGATGATGAACGAGAAGATTAGGTCAGAGGGCTGGATGGGTCTTTTTTAAGGATAAGGATACTCAACAATAACTGATATATTCCCTTTGTGCGGGACATCAATCGGCATGGTGATGGGGCCAAGGAATTCATGCCAAACCTCAAGTGTGTGCTTCCCAGGAAGGACCCCTGAAATTTTTGGAGCGAGTGATTCGTAAAACCGAATTGCAGGTTCAATTTAACAAACGTATGGAAGCACTAATACCTGTAGAAAATGGTTTTGTGGTCAAGACTTCGCAAAGCCAATACAACTCAACAAATGTTTTGCTCGCCTTAGGTCGAAGAGGAACTCCACGGAAATTAGGTGTGCCTGGTGAAGAACAGGCCAAAGTTGTCTATCGTTTGATTGATGCAGAGCAATACCGAGGTCAACATGTGTTAGTCGTGGGTGGGGGAGATAGTGCCATTGAAGCGGCGTTGGCGTTGGCTGATGAAACAGGAACTACCGTGACTCTTTCGTATCGAAGTGATGCTTTCAGTCGCTTGAAGCCGAAAAACCGAGAACGGCTTCAGGAAGCGGAAAGCCAAGGGACTCTCAATGTCATGTTGAAGTCGACTATCACCATGATTGAACAGGATGCTGTGGTGCTCGATCAAGAAGGGCAGTCCTTTGAAATACAAAACGATGCCGTGATCATTTGTGCTGGAGGCATTCTGCCCACACCATTCCTGAAAAAAATCGGAGTGATGGTTGAGACGCATCATGGTGGGGTGCGAGCGATATGACGTCCCTATCTTCGTTGCCGCGTCTATTTGCAGAGTCTTGATTAGGTGGTGAAAAAGGCTGAGGGGGCTAGTGCAATCGCGGATCGTTACCGGGATTCCGGGTAAAGAACCAAGCTCCAATTCTTCGGCATTTTACTATTCAGTTTGAGCCGGTTGCATAGAATGAGGGCAACCGAAATGTTAACTCTCCCGGGGACGGAGATGAAGCTCTTCGCGTTCCAGATCGATATCCACATAGTAATGTTTTAAAAGACTCATTCCCAGAAGCCCGTCTTCAAAACCATCTTTTATCCCCTCCCCAAAAGAAGTGCGTACATTGTATTGCACGGCATCTCCAATTCTGACGGAATCCAATCGAGTAACAAATTGTTGCGTAGGACCATTGGCTGTATTGTAGGTAGTTTCAATTGATTCTTCCTCCGATAGGCCGAGGTCATAGGCCACTTCGGATTTTATCATGATGTCTGTGGCTCCGGTATCCACAAGAAGCTTGACGGTGCGATAGTCGTTTAGTTCCACATCCACGTAGAGGTGGTTTCCATGTCGAATGGCCGGAATGATGATCTCATCCTCAAACAGTGGCTGTGAAACAGTGTGAGAAGACTCCTTTCCCATCAACATATCAAGAAGGCTGGTATTCTCTAGTTCCTCTCGAATAGCCTCTGAGAATAAGGGGGCTTTAATCTGGTGCCCAACAGAAAAGAGGGCAAAACCAAAAAAGGTGGCGATGCCAGAGATGACCACCGCTAAGCCAATGATGAGTCCGCAAAAGGTTTTCATTCGAATGGGAATTGGTGTGTGGGAAGTGAATTGATCAAAAGCTTACGATCTCTCGTGTCTGGAATATATATCGGTACGATTACCGACTGCCCTGAATGAGAATTGGTGAAAACTGAAACAACTAGGAGGAAGCCGAAGCAATCGTGAAAGACGATAGTAATAAATAATCAT
>LXTH01000030.1 GCA_001643555.1 Nitrospirae bacterium SPGG5
TTTCTCTCAGGTCCTAACCCCAGCCCGTTCCCGAAGTCGAGCCACCACAGGGTCATCAGCGGGTGGGAATGCAAAGTTCGCTAATTCCTCAGGAGTCACCCATCGAAAATCGGCGCATCCAAGCGGTTGAACCTCTCCCTGCGAAATCGAGCAGGAGAAAAAATGTAACTCTACTTCCTTTTCTGGATATTCGTGCTGAATGACCATAAAGGGAGTTGGCTGGGTCACCTCAACCCCTAGCTCCTCATACACCTCTCGAAGCACGCAAGCCTCCAAACTCTCTCCAGGTTCTCGTTTTCCACCGGGAAACTCCCAAAACCCCGCTAAATGGGTCCGTGGTCCTCGTTGGGTAATGAGGTACCGACCATCACATTCAATCACTGCAGCGGCAACTTGAATAATGTTATTGGACATGGGAATAGGCGGCTACTTCGTTTGTACGGGATAGGCTTGGCAAAAATCCCGCATTGGGCAGAACATACATTTTGGATTTCGTGCCGTACACATCATGGCGCCAAAATCCATCAAGGCCTGATTGAAATCATACCCTTTCCCTTTGGGGATCAACTCTTCCGACATCACCCACAGCCGAGGTTTTTTCGTCTTCGGATCGCCATTCCCCAAAAACACGCGATGCAACACGCGCATGACATTCGTATCAAGAATAGGCGCATCTTCATTAAAGGCAAACGAACGCACCGCACCTGCAGTATAACGGCCAATGCCCTTCATCGCCTGAAGCTTTTCAGGATCTTTGGGAATGGTGGCGCCATACTGCTCGACCGCCTCACAGGCAATACTATGCAATCGATAGGGACGAACATTATAGCCAAGCGGATACCAGGTCCCGCGCACATCATCCGGTTGGGCCGCAGCAAGATCTTTTAGCGTGGGATACTTGCCCAAAAATTCGTGGTACTTTGGAATCACCCGGTCAACCTGCGTTTGTTGAGGCATCATTTCTGACACTAAAATCTTGTAGGGGTCGGACGTTCGCCGCCAGGGTAAGTCCCGCCCAAATTCGTCATACCACTTCAAAAGACGATTCTGGAATCGCCGCTTGGGACCACGGTCAATACTTGGTGCCAACGCTGAGGCTTTCACTACAGATTTTTTCGAAGACTTCTTCACAGGTGCCATACGTGGCAGGATTCTAGGGATTGAGGCCAAGCGAATGCAAGACAAGCAAAAACCCGGACACCTGTATTCTTCGGTTTTTATGACTTGATGGGAGAGGGTTGAACGGAAGTCAATCCAATGTCGTCCGGCTTTTTAGTAATTATGTGCGCGGCATCAACTACAGTGGGGGGAGTAAGATTCAATTCGGCAAACTGACTCAGTTGCGCATTCACCAGAATATCCAATGCCGAGAGTAGCTGGCGAGTCTTGGCTTGCGATGAGCCCATGACGGGGCGGCCTTGAATTTTGGTCGGATGCATGTGGTTGGTGACCCCATACTTATTGGTCGCCAACGGAATAGAAGTCCCGGGAAACGGAAGAGGCACAGTGATCTGAATATGCCCGTCTTTCGATATCGGTTTCCAATTTATGTTTTGCAAACTTTTGCCTAACGCATGCCCAATTTCATGAAGTGCCACGGAAAACAAATCAATATATGCCCCCTTTGCGAACTCGCCAACCGGTTGAGAATAGACTCTGCTCACCACGATCTTACCGCCCCCTAAGTCCTGGGTCATTTCTTTGTATGACTGAAATTCTTCATGGAGATGGGGAGTGGCATCCAACCACCACTGAAAATTTCCCGGATTCGTATTGTTGTTGAACAGGATCGTGCCTACGGTTTCTCGATGGGGCGAACCTCCCTGTTGGTTCAAGGTGTGCAAGCCTCCCCCAACAGGCGCCCATCCGAAATTCAGAACCAAGGTGTGATCATCTTGAATGGCATGCTCCCAATAATCGGCAGCAGCGTTAAAAATGGCCTGTAAATTCCCGTTCCCAATTGCCGTCGGCTGCGGTGTCCCGCCCTGATAATGGCGAATAATGTCGAGTGCCTTGGCTTCTCTGACATTCACAGAGCTAGCAAAAACTACCATCATGAGTCCAAAAAAGAACGCTCTCCCCCATCTTCCGGAGGCAATGGATCGAAGTTGATCATTCAGGATCATCGGCTTCCTCCAGGTTTGAGGGTGTAAGTTCTTAATCGTTATGGCATGTTGACTCCTTGGATCCGCTAACAAGCAGCATCCGTTGCAGGAGATATCGCAAGCCGCATGCCAACCCAGCCTCAAAGCTATAATTCATTCTTGCCTTCCTATAACTATTTGAATAAGATAGCGATTTCTGCCACCATGCATTTTGCCAAGACAGCCCATCGCTACCAGGATCGCCCTAAGGCCCAACATCAATAGTAAAAAAACCCGACACGCAGATACCGTTACGCCGGCACAAAGACAACAAAACCATGAACTTTCAATACGTTGGGAATCGCAAACAGATTGGAAAAAATTCCGACAGTAGTGGGGGCCAAATACGTGGAGAACTTTCAGCAGCGGGGAAAACTCATTGATCATACATTTGACACCATTGACATTGGAATCGAATAATCAGTGCGGTTCAGCTTTACAAGTGTTTTCCCAAAAGGATATTTTCTTTAGGGAAGCAGAGGGCAGCGATAAAACTAATACACACTTAACCAGGAGTAGTACAGTATGAGTACAGGTACCGTAAAATGGTTCAGTTCAAGCAAAGGTTATGGGTTCATCACTCCAGACGATGGAGGGAAGGATCTGTTCGTACACCACTCTGAAGTCAAAACCTCTGGCTATGCCACGCTCGATGACGGCCAGAAAGTAGAATACGAAGTCGGAGAGGGCCAGAAGGGTCCATGTGCAAAAAACGTTGTGCCAAGTTAATTGGATGGCCCACAACGTCATAATACAAGAAGGCAAACGGCCAAAAAGGAAAGTGTGGCAAGCATTGTACTGAATATTGACTTTGTGAGACTACACCCATAAATCCTCACTCATGGCCTCTGCATTAGGTATTTCCTGGCCCGTCTATGTTCGGGAGGAGGACAGGGATTAACAAGTAGGCAACGAAAGATTTAACCTTTCTCCCAAGGACTCACGATAGGAAGCTCTTTCCACTCGGTGAACGGGTCGGGGCAGATCAATTGTCCAACCAACTTGAGGTCAGCCCCGGCCATCAGCCGACAAGCATTCGCTTTTTCTTCTCCGCCATTGACCATGAAGACAAACCCCTTCGGTCGCAAGACGCGCGCCATGGTTTGGGACCGATTTGGACGGAACAATTGAGAAGCACCCGAGGCATAGCACAGCTATGTTGAGGGTGTTTCGATTGAGGCCCGTTCAAAGATAGACCGAAGATTGGATGCGAGATTGAACAAGTTATTTTCTCGCAGGTCCCAAGGCCACCTGCTCGACAAATGGATTGAAACAGGTGATGCCATCGACAGCATCATCAAACTCGCAAAAATCCATGATCTGATACTGAGTATTCG